>NZ_JBSFLZ010000029.1:0-61892 GCF_053599315.1 Saccharopolyspora sp. NPDC000995 | reverse complement strand
AGGCCACTGCGGGGTTGGAGGAATTGTCTGGCCCGGCAAGAGATTCCTTGTTGGATGCCGCATCCGAAAAATTGGGGGCGCCACTTAACGGCTCGCCGCAGGCTGTAAGAGTGATGGCCTATCACATGATGCGTGGGGCCGGGGACGGTGAGATCGCGCGGGTACGGGACAGGCTAGCCCGTATTGGGGAGGCCTTGACGGCTGTGAGTGCGGGCGCCGGGCCCGAGCCGGGGAGAGACCCGGGGCCGGGGCCGAACCCTGGCACGCCCACCGGCGATACGGATGCGGCGGATGCGGCCATCGATGACGCGGGGCGCGACGAATTCGATACCTTCATGAAGGAGGAACAGCCAGGGTTGCTGAAGCGGCTTGAGAGCTTGGGCGAAAAGGAGGAACCGTCCGGGAGCTCAATGCATGCCCCGGGGTCTGTTGTGGACGGTGATGCTGTCTCCACGGCCGCCTCCGGTGGGACGACGGTGACCCCGGAGGAGACACCGGCTGCTCAGACGGCATCTGCCCAGGCGAGGTCGGTGGCTGGGGAGGTACAGCCCGCGGCAACCACGCCCGGTGCCGGGGCGAGCACGGTACGGGATACCCGTGAGATACAGGTGGGGCAGTGGACGCAGGAGGAACTGAACCACGCGATCGATCAGGCGAAGAAGCTGGACTTCTCCAGCGGTGAAAAGGACGCGGCGGGGCAGATTGTGCAGCACACGCATGACGTGCGGGGGTTGGCTCGCGCGGATGCCGTTGTGCCGCTGGAGGATGTGGTGGCGCTGGTCGCGGCCAAGCGCCGCAACCTCGGCGATGATGAGGTGGTGGCGTTTTCCCGGGCGCTGGCCGACAGGCTGGGTACGCGGCGCAGCGAACCGATCATCCAGGCCGGGGCCGGGCCATCACCGCTGTCCGGTGTGGAGCCTGTCCCGGTGCCGTTTGGTGAGCTGAAGCCGCTGGTGGATGGGGGGTCTGAGCCGCATGGCAGCGAGGCGGAGTACGCGCGGGATGAGGATGTGGTGAATGACCGGAGTGTGGTGCTGAGCGAGGAGGATTTGGCGGGGGTTTCTGAGGCGGGGCGCGCGGCGCTGGAGGCTTTCGAGGAGGCGACCGACGTGGCCGCGCGGCCGAGGCTGGTTGGGGTGGATGGTCACGCCGAGGTTGATGGTCACCATGTGGTGGCGTTCCTGCGGATGCTGGACTGGTGGGGTGTTGTGGACCATGCGGTGGTGGTGAAGAAGCGGAAAACGACGTGGAAAACCCTGCAGGGGAACAGTCGGGAGTTGGTGGAGGAGGGCACCGACGTCTGGTATGTGATGGGCCAGTACGCGCCAGGGGAGCCGGATAGCGCCACGCGGCCCGAGGACTTGTTGGACCCGCTGACCCAGAGGCCGCTGGGGATGTCGCTGGTGCCGGCGCATCTGGATCCGGGCGGGGAATTGCCGGGTATCTGGATGGAGAACATCGGGGAGTCGGCGGAGTTCTTCGTGCATGTGGTGGACCCGGCTGGTGTCAGGGTGGACTACGGGCCGGCGGATCAGAGGCTGTGGCGTCGTGGCCGCGAAGCCGAATGGGAGGGGTTGTTCGCGGTCTTGCAGGGTAAGGGGCCCGCGGAGTTGATGAGTATGGTCAACCCGGGGGTGCGCCGGGACCAGTATCTGGCTCAGGCGTTGGGGGTGGATGAGACCACGGCGCAGGTGTGGCGGATGTGGTCCCACCTGCCCGAAGAATGGCATGCCGAGGCGTTGCGCCGGGCGATCACCGGGTCGGTGGTCAGCACTTACGGCGGGCGAGCGGAGGTCAAGACACTGGTCGAGACACTGGTACCGGCCGGTGCGCGGTATCAGGAGCGGTTGCGCGCTCTGGGCGAGCTCATGATGCCCCAAACCGATCGCCGCCCTCAGCTGGAGGAGTGGGTCGAGGAACGGGATGCCCCCAGCGCGGCCGAGTACCGCGACGAGCTGCAGCGCAAGGTGGACGAGCTCGGTGGCCTGGACCAGGTGGTGGAGAGCGGGCCCGACCTCCAGGTGGAAGTGCGCGACCTGGGCGGTCCGGCAGCGCAGCGTGCCGGGATGCGAGGCAGGCGGCCCAGTCCGCGGGATCTGAAGGTGCTGCACGAGCTGGCGCATGCCCTGGACGGTCGTGAGTTTGACTACCTCACGCGCTTCTTCGGCCCGGACTACGCAGTCTCCTGGGCGGCGGGCGTTTCTCCGGGAGACGTGGAGGAGTGGCGTCTTAGCCGTGGCAGCGGTCGTGCGGTGGTGCGTGGGATTGTGCTGGATGCGATTGTCGCGGCGTTCGGGGGGCCGGAAGGGGCGGTCGCGGTGGCTAACCGATTGCGGGCGCTGGGCACCGAGATGGGCCTGCAGATGGCCAAGCGGGGGGAGCTGGACCCCCGGGAGGGCGTGCAGGTGGCCTCGGGAAGGCGGCCGGAGGGGCCATCTACCGCCGCGCGGGAAGTTTTCGGTTTGCCGACCACGCAGGAGTGGTGGGGGTGGACTCTGGGCGACGTGGTGGACTACGTCGCCGGAGATGCTGTTCCCGCCGAAGTCCCGGACGGGGAATTGGTGCGCCACCTCGGCACGGCCCGAGCGGCCGGGGTGACCAGGGTTGACGAGTGGTTGGCTCGGGCGTGGCTTGGCGGCAGCCTACAGCCTTACCCGCACCAACTGCGGTTGATGCGCGAGGCTGCCCGGCTTTCGGGCTCGGAGCTGGTGCGTTACCTCGGCCCGGGCCGGGCGCTCGAGGTGACCGAGACCGACTGGTTTCCTAGAACCGAGTCGGAGGTATGGAAGTGGCTGGCGGGCGTCACCGGGCTCCCTGTGGGGGAGGAGTCTGGGAAGCTGCGCCTGGCTGTTCTGCGGGCTATCCGGGATGGGCTTCTCCCGCCAGCGCCGTTCAGGCTGGTGTGGAGCGAGAACGGGATACGGGAGGCTGAGCGCCGCCTCGCGTGGGCCGATGCCGCAAAGGGAGACGAGTTCCCCTCCGGCGCACGGTCACAGTGGGGGACGGTGAACGCCCAAGGTTTGAGTCTGCGGCCCGAATATCAAGAGGTCATCGATGGGCTGGGGAAGTCGTTGAGGGCTTCGGTCAACTACATCGTTGTTCAGGTCCTGCTCGGTAATGAGGACGCGAAGGCGATGGTGGAGGGCTCGGGGATCGTGATTCCCGACCCGGGTCCTGGCGCGGTCAGGGGGTTGCTGGAGCAGATCGCCGATGGCCTCCGCGCCGCGAAGGGTCTGCTGCACGCTGGTGTGTTGCGGCGGGTGGTGGGAGGTGCGGCGAGTGAACGGTTCCAGGCCGCCACCGGGGGTGTTGTCCCGCAGCTTCGGCTGACCGGTGGCCCCGATGCGGTGCGGGAGTTCATGCAGCGGACAGCGGCCGGGGATGTTCATTTCCTGGTGCTGAGGGTGCCGCCGGCGGCCTCGCAGGGTGCTCCGCGGGCGGTGTATGTGAACGGCAACGACGTGAGTGCGTTCCTGGCCTCTGGTGGCTTTTTCGAAGACGGGTCGGCGCATTATTTCCTGGACGCCGTCCAGGGTGATGACAGACGGGTCGACCCCGAGTCGGCGTTGTCGTCGAAGGTGTTGGCGGGCGCGGGCGATGACGTGGCCTGGTGGGCTCAGCACGGCGAATTGGGTGGGCCGGAGCAGGTGGCGTGGCTGGATGGCCGGTTGCCGCGGGTGGCGGAGTTGCTTGATTTGCCGGAGGCCGAGCGGCGGGGGCGGCTCGGTAACCTCGCCGGGATCGCGGAGGTGGCCGAGTTGGCGGGCCGGATGCAGCGGCATCTGGAAGCGATGCCGCCGGGGTTCGATCCGGACGGTAAGCGTCAACGGAACGTCGAAGCTGCGAAACGCATGGTGCGGCAGGGAGCCTGGACCGCAGAGGATCTGCAGTGGGTCGAGGACAGGTTGCCCGGGATGCGGAAGGTCGAGAAGGCCTGGCGTGGCCTGGCATCCCGGACTGGCCGAACAAACAACGATTAGCTCTGTACGCCCTGGTAGGGTGCTCGGGTCTTGATGTTGGTTCCGCTGTCGTCGGTGTGGACCAGATGATCGGCCGTGATCGCTTCCGGTGGGTATGTCCGCCGTCAGTGATCGTGTGGACGGGCGGAGCTGCGCGTGTCGACGAGGTCTTTCTCCGACGAGGAGATCGAGCGGCTGCGGTCGTCGCTGGGCGAGCTGGGCAGGAATAAGCCGTTCCGCTACTTCATGCTCGGATCGGACGATCGGGCGGGCTGAGCCGGTCGGCACGCGGGGTCGGGACCGCCTGAGCCTTGTGGCGCAGTTGTGTGCGCTGCCCCCGGGCCCGATGACGCCCCCGACCAGCAGCTAATCAGACGCGCGGCCCCGCCTACGCCCGGGCGGCCCGCACCACCGATGTCCGGCCGAGGGCCTGACGCCCGGCGAGTCCGTTCTGACGTGCTGTTGACGGCCGGGTCCGGGTGCTCTGGTAGAGAAGAGGGCATGGCAGGTGCACAACCCCACCAGCGGAAGGGGGCGACGGCAGAGCGGACCGCGGCGGCGACCCGACCGGTGGCCCGCGTGCTGGTCGACGTCCCGCTGCCGGTGCACCTGGACCGCCCGTTCGACTACCTGGTGCCCGACCGGCTGGACGCCGAGGCGGTGCCGGGCTGCCGGTTACGGGTGCGCTTCCGGGGCAAGCTGGTCGACGGCTACCTGCTGGAGCGCAACGAGACCACGGACTTCCAGGGCACCCTGTCGTGGGTCGAGCGGATTGCCTCCCCGGAACCGGTGCTGACCCCGCAGCTGCTGGAGTTGGCCCGCGCGGTGGCCACCCGCTACGGCGGGATGCTCGCCGACGTGGTGCGCCTGGCGATCCCGCCCCGGCACGCCGCGGCGGAGAAATCCGCCCCCCGCGAACCCGGACCACCGCCGCCCAGGCCCGCGACCGAAGCCTGGGCCCGCTACCAGCACGGAACGTCCTTTTTGGACGCCGTGTACGCGGGGCGATCGGCCAGGGCGGTCTGGCAGGCGCTACCCGGTGAGGACTGGCCCACACGCCTGGCCGAAGCCGCCGCCACCGCCGCGTCGGCTGGACGCGGCGCGCTGATCGTCGTACCCGACCATCGAGACCTGCAACGACTACAAGACGCCTGCACGGCGCTCCTCGGCGAGGAAGGTGTCGTCGCCCTAGTCGCTGATCTCGCCCCGTCGATGCGCTACCGCCGCTGGCTGGCCGTGTTGCGCGGGGCGGTGCGCGTCGTGATCGGAACCCGCGCGGCGATGTTCGCCCCGGTCCACGACCTGGGCTTCGCGGCGGTCTGGGACGACGGCGACGACCTGCACAGCTACCCGCAGGTGCCCTACCCGCACACCCGCGACGTGCTGACCCAACGCGCGCACGCGGCGGGAGCGGCGCTGATCGTCGGAGCATTCGCCCGAACCGCCGAAGCGGCACTGCTGGCCGAATCCGGTTGGGCAAACGAACTGGTCGCACACCGCACGGAAGTGCGGGCAGCGGCGCCGCGGGTGACCGCGATCGGCGAAGACGACACCCAACTTGCCCGCGACCCGGCGGCGCGCGCAGCGCGGCTACCGTCGGTGGCTTTCGAAGCGGCGCGAGCCGCGCTAGGCGCGGGAGCGCCGGTGTTGGTGCAGGTGCCGCGGCGCGGCTACGTGCCGGCGCTCGCGTGCGGCGACTGCCGCGAGCGAGCGAGGTGCCGCCGGTGCGCGGGTCCGCTGGGGCTGCCGGGAGGCAGCGAAGGCGGAGCGCCGAAGCCCGCGGCGTGCAGTTGGTGCGGAGCCGCGGAAGCGGCGTTCAAGTGCGCCTCCTGCGGCTCGCGGCGGCTGCGCGCCGTAGCGGTCGGCGCCAGCCGCACCGCGGAGGAGCTCGGGCGAGCGTTCAGCAACGTGTCGGTGCGGACTTCGGGCGCGGGCGAGATCTTGGCAAAGGTGCCGGCCAAGCCGGCGCTGATCGTGTGCACCCCAGGCGCCGAGCCGGTCGCCGAAGGCGGCTACGGCGCGGCGCTGCTGCTGGACGGCCGGACCCTGCTGGGCCGCCCCGAGCTCCGTGCGGCCGAGACGGCGCTGCGGCTGTGGTTCGCGGCGGCAGCGCTGGTCCGGCCCGCCCGCGATGGTGGGCGGGTGGTGGTCATGGCCGATTCGTCGCTGCAACCGGTGCAAGCACTGGTGCGCTGGGACCCGGCGTGGTTCGCATCCCTGGAACTCGCCGAGCGCACGGAGCTCGGCTTCCCGCCGGCCCGCCGCGTCGCCGCGGTGGACGGCACGCCGGAGGCGATCGAGGCATTGCTGGACTCGGCGGACCTGCCTGCGACCGCTGAAGTCCTCGGCCCGGTGCCGCTGGGCGAGGTCGACGAGGACGGCAGCTCGGAGCGGGAACGCCTGATCGTCCGCGTCGACCGGTCCGAAGGCCGAGCCCTGGCGGGCTCCCTCCACGCGGCCCAAGCGGTCCGAGCGGCCCGGAAGGCCGCAGAACTCCAAGTCCGCCTGGATCCCCTGGAAATGCTGTAGGCCTCAAGGTGCGACTACCGGCTTGCGAAAGAAGACGCGGTGGTAGCCGTCCTGTTCGGCGCGTCCCGTTTCCGCGTAGCCGTGGCGCGGGTAGTAGGCGAGGTTCTCCGCCATGACTTCGTTGGTGTAGAGCCGGATTTCGGTCATCCGCTGCCTGGCCGCCTCCCGGTCGGCCAGCGCCAGCAGGTCGCGCCCGAGGCCCCGGCCTTGGGCGTCGGGATGGACCGCGACGTTCTCCAGCAGCATCACGTCGCCTTCCGGCACGAGCACCAGGATCCCCACGATCCGATCTTCGTCCTCGGCGACCCAGACCTGGTGATTGCGCACGGCAGCCGAGTAGTCGGCGGTCATCGGAGCCGGAGGCCGGTCCGTGCGCTCGGCGTAGAGCGAATAGTACCGGCGCGCAAGATCCTCCAGCGCGGCGACGTCCGTCGCACGAGCCTCCCGCAAGTCGACCATGCCTTCATCGTCAGCGACCCGCCCCGACCGCACAACCCTCGGCTCGGGAAGTGGGCCGCCATAGAGAAGGCCACCGGCCGTTCGGTGGCATCTTCGGCCCGAGGACCCGGAGCTGGGTTAGCGGTTCCACTACTGCGCGTGGGGCGAGGGCTACGCCAGCGAGGGCTACGCCAGCGAGGGCTCGTTCGCGTTGCTGGGCAAGGCGTTCACCGATCTCGGGGTGCAGCGGGTGTTCGCACAGGCGGTGACCGTCAACCCGGGGTCCTGGCGGGTGATGGAGAAGGTCGGGCTGCGCTACGTGCGGACGTTCTTCAACGACTGGCCGGGCGGTCCGATCGAAGATGCCGAGCGGGGCGACGTCGAATACGCGGCGACCCGAGAGGAGTGGCTGGCTCAGTACTCGTAGAGCAGCGGGCCGACCGCGGCCGACGGCGCGGTCTTCCGGTCGGCAGGAGCGGAGATCCGGTTCGGGTCGCCGTCCGAGGTGTAGCGGCGGCCCGGGTCGGCGGCGAGCTTGTCCAGCCACGCCGCAGAGCCGTACTGTGCGTCCTGGCCGGTCAGGCGCTGTGAGCGGATCCGGGGCACGTTGGCCGGGTCGAAGTCCGCCGACCACGGTGACGGCGCGGGATTGGAGCCGACCAGCATGACGCTGTCGTGGTGGTAGTCGACCCCGTCGGCCGAGCCGTCCGCCGCCAACCGCTTGTTCTTCGGGTGCACGCCCAGCGGCAGCGCGATCGACCGGACCTGCACGCCCGGCACGGCATCGGTGATGAACCGCTGCATCCCGGCGATCTGGTGCCGCACCTCGGCATCCGAGGTGCGGCCGAGGTTGGCGTGGTCGAGCGTGTGGTTGCCGATCTCGAAGCCGTGCTCGTGCAGCCAGGCCAGGGTTCGCTTGCCGGTGGGTTCTTCGAACGGCGGATCGTTGACGTAACAGGTCGCCACCGGGCGGAAACCGGGGTGCGCGGCGGCGACGTCGAGCAGGATGCTGATGCCGGTGCCCGCCGCCGGCTCGCCCGCACCGTCCAATGTGAACTGGCTGATCGAGCCGTCGTCGAAGGTGAGCACCACCGGGTGCTTGCCGGCCGGGACGTCGAACCGGCCGGTGGCGTATTCGGTGGCGGTCACCGGCACGTAGTCCTCGGCGGCCAGTCGTTCCAGTTCCGCGCGGAAATCCTCCGGCGTGCGTTCGTAAACGCTGTTCGCGGTGGGGGTGATCCGGTGGTACATGAGGACCGGGACGTCGCCGAGCTCGTTGGCGTGCACCGATTCCGGTGCCGGCAGCGGGGGTGGAGCGGGCGGTGGCACTGTCGGTGGCGCGGGCCGTTGGACGACCGCGTTGGGTTGTGCCGGGCCGGTTTCGCCGCTGCAACCTGCGCAGACCGCGAGCAGGACCGCCGCCGTCGCCACGACGCCGACGCGAACTTTGCGCATTGCTGACCGCATCCCTCCCAACGTAGGAGATTGACTGCCTGCTGTGGATACTCCAAGTGGTCATTGATCTTCCGCGCTTTGGCTGCGAAGCTGGAACTGTCGGTCATCGCGGCCGGCCGCAACTTGATCGAGCACGAATTTCGTGCAGCCGCGCGAGTTCGCCTGAAGTCGGGGAGGCGAAAGCGATGACGGACGCTGGTTCCAGCACGGCCCGCGCCAAGTCGGTGTCGGTGCTGGCCGACATGCCCAAATCTGTTGTGGTCGTGGTGGGCAGCCTGGTGGTGCTGCTCCTCGGCTTCCTGCTGCTGAGATCCATGTCCACGGAGGACGTTGAAATTGCAGGGTTGCCGGACCATCCGATCGCGCCGGCTGAGGTGGGTTCGATCCAGATCCGGGCCGGAAGCACCAATGACGTGCGCGTGCTGCTCGACGGCCGGGAAGTCCCGACGGTCGACCAGCAAGGCGCACGAGCGGTGAAGGCTGCGGGGGTGCCGGACGGGCCGCACGAAATGCGCGTCGTGGTGCCCCGCAGCCCGTCCTGGTTCGGTTCGGTCACCATCACCCGGATGTTCACAGTGGACAGCGTGCCACCTGCGCTGCAGGTCGATGACTCGCTGCGGCCGGACAGGTCGAACAAGCCGGTTACGGTCACCGGAACCGTGCAGGACGCCACCCGGGTGGAGGTGGCCGGCAAACCCGTGGTGCCCAATGTGCAGGGCGTGTTCAGCGCGGTCGTCGACCGGCTGGACCGGGAGGTCCAGGTGGTCGCGACCGATGCGGCGGGCAACCGGGCCGAGCGGACCATGACCGTCCACATCAGACACCCCGGGATGCGCGCCGTGCACCTGACCGGACTGGCCTGGACCAGCGGCTCGCTGCGCGAACCCGTCCTGGAAATGGCCCGGCAGGGCAAGATCGACACCATCGAGCTGGACCTCAAGGACGAGAGCGGCGAGGTTGTCTACGACTCCGCGGTGCCGATGGCGCACCAGATCGGCGCGGTCAAGGGCTACTACAACGCGAGGCAGGTCCTCGACCAACTGCACGGCATGGGCGTGCGGGTGGTCGGTCGGCTGGTCGCCTTCAAAGACCCGGTGCTGGGCGCGGCGTCCTGGAACGGCGGGCACCCGGAGCGGGTCGTGCAGACCGCCGCCGGGCAGCCCTGGACCAGTGGTGCCTACGGCAGTTACGCGTTCACCAACTTCTCCGACCCCGTGGTCGTCCGGTACAACATCGACATCGCAGCCGAGGCCGCCGCGCTGGGCTTCGACGACGTCCTCTACGACTACGTGCGGCGGCCCGACGGGCACATCGAGCAGATGCGCATCCCGGGCCTGACCACCACGCCGGAGGCCGCGATCGCCGACTTCCTGCGGCAGACCCAGGCCGAGGTGCGGTCGCGGGGCGCGCTGCTGGGCGCGTCGGTGTTCGGCATCTCGGTGGACCGGCCGACCGAGATCGCCCAGGACATCCGGCAGATCTCGCGGTACGTGGACTACATCTCGCCGATGGTGTACCCGTCGCACTGGGCCCCGGGAGAGTTCGGCGTCGGAAACCCCAACTCCCAGCCCTACGACATCGTGGTCCGTTCGCTGGCGGCGTTCGCCAAGGCGGTCGAGGGCACGGACGTGCAGATCATCCCGTGGCTGCAAGACTTCAGCCTCGGCGTCAGCTACGGCCCGGGCGAGGTGGCGGCGCAGATCAACGCGGCGCGGGCCAACGGCATGAACTCGTTCCTGCTGTGGGCCCCGAACTGCCGCTACCACGACGCAGCCCTCGGCCCGGCGGGCTGATCGCCGGAGAACGGCGGTTCGCCGGTGCTCGCCCCACCGGCGCCGCAAGTTTCTCGCGAAATCGACCTTCAGCACGGCAAAGCTTGTCATGGCGCTGTTGTGCCGTGGGCGCAGACTGGGCAGAGTATGCGGCGTTGTCGATGTTGGAGGTGGCGATGCCTACGATGCCCGTTCGGCTCACCCTGGGCGTGATAACGTCGTTGGCCTTTGTCGCGCCCATGGCGCAGGCGACTCCGGGCGGGCCACCTGCGCCGCCCAAACAGGCCGAGGCGACCGGCTTCGGCGGCGCCGTGTCCAGCGTTGACCCGTACGCGACGCAGGCCGGGATCGATGTGCTCCGGCGCGGCGGCACCGCCACCGACGCTGCTGTCGCGGTCGCCGCGGCCTTGGGCGTCACCGAGCCCTACTCGGCCGGCGTCGGCGGTGGCGGCTTCTTCGTGCACTACGACGCCAAGACCGGCGCGGTCGAGACGATCGACGGGCGGGAGACCGCGCCCGCCGCCGCCCGCGAGGACATGTTCGTGGAGAACGGCAAGCCGATCCCGTTCGACCAGGCGGTCACCAGCGGGCTCGGCGTCGGCGTGCCCGGCACCCCGATGACCTGGCAGGCGGCGCTGGACCGCTGGGGCACCAAGGACCTCGCCGAGGTGCTGCGCCCAGCCGAGCAGCTGGCCCACAGGGGCTTCGTCGTCGATGAGACGTTCCGCCAGCAGACCGCGGAGAACCAGGCGCGCTTCAGCGCCTTCCCGGCGACCCGCGACCTGTTCCTGCCGGGCGGGAGGCTCCCCGAGGTCGGCAGCGTGCTGCGCAACCCCGACCTCGCCCGCACCTACCGGGCCCTGGCCACCCAAGGCATCCGCGCGCTGTACAACGGCGAGATCGGCGCCGACGTGGTCAAGGCGGTGAACCAGCCGCCGGTCGACCCGGCCGCGAACCGCCAGGTGCGTCCCGGTGGAATGACGGTCGACGACCTGAGCGACTACCGGACCAACGAGCAGGCGCCGACCCACGTGACCTACCGCGGGCTCGACGTCTACGGCATGGCCCCGGTCAGCTCGGGCGGCACGACCGTCGGCGAAGCCCTGAAGATCCTGGAGCGCACCGACCTCGCTGGCGCCGACAAGACCGCGTACCTGCATCGGTTCCTGGAGTCGAGCAAGATCGGCTTCGCCGACCGCAACCGCTGGGTGGGCGACCCGGAGTTCAACGACGTGCCCACCGACGAACTGCTCAGCGAGGAGTTCGCGGCCTCCCGCGCCTGCCTGATCAGCGACGACGCCGTGCTGCCGGCCCCGGTCGCGGCCGGTGATCCGCGCTACCCGCAGGGCTGCCAGGTGCGCACCTCCGGCGGCGTCGAGCCGTACGAGGGGCCGAACACGACGCACCTGACCGTGGCCGATGCACAGGGCAACATGGTGGCCTACACGCTGACCATCGAGCAGACCGGCGGTAGCGGGATCGTGGTGCCCGGTCGTGGCTTCCTGCTGAACAACGAGCTGACCGACTTCAACTTCACCTCTGTCACCCCCGGCCAGCCGGACCCGAACCTGCCCGGTCCGGGCAAGCGTCCGCGCAGCTCGATGAGCCCGACGATCGTGTTGCAGGACGGCAAGCCGCTGCTGGCGGCGGGCAGCCCGGGCGGCGCGACGATCATCACCACGGTCCTGCAGGTGCTCACCGGCCGACTGGACCGCGGGCTGTCGCTGGTGGACGCCATCGCGCAGCCCCGCGCTTCGCAGCGCAACGCCGCGCAGACCGATGCGGAGCCGGGATTCCTGGCTCAGCCGGAGGCGGAGAAGCTGAAGGCCATCGGCCACCAGTTCAAGCCGACCGGCGAGATCGGCTCGGCGACGGGCGTCGAACGGCTGCCCGACGGCCGCTGGGTCGCGGCGGCCGAGCGCGAACGCCACGGCGGCGGTGCGGCGGCCGTGGTGGTCCCGACCCGCTGAGGCGGCGAGTCAACCGGCAGCAATCCGTGAGCACTTTTGGGTGCTAAAGCAAGTGGGTTTGATTTCGATCATGGAACAGAGGGAAACAGCAGGTCAGGCCGGGCGGGGTCTGACGCTTGATTCGTGGGCCATCGTGGAAGCCGGGGACGGAGGAGCTCATGGAGATCAGCATCCAGTTCGGGGATAACCGGTGACCACTTCTGCTTGAGCCTGTCCCGCACGACTGTTCGCAACGACTCGTTGACGCGGATCTTCTCCGCCTTGGGCCGCTTACGGCGAAGCGAGGGCCCGATTGCCCCACCAGGGCTGATTGGTGCCATCAGGCTTGCTGTTGCGGTTTGACCAGCGAAAACCGGTGTGCGACGGCGGGCGGCGCGGCGCCGTTGCGGCGGAACTCCCACGCGGGCGACCTGGACCGGGCGACGACTAGACTCGTCGGGTCGCCAATCCTCGTCGTCGACATCCCAGGGAGTTCAAGTGACCGTCCAGCCGATCAGACTCTTCGGCGACCCCGTGTTGCGCACCAAGGCCGATGAGGTGGTCGACTTCGACAAGGAGCTGCGCACCCTCGTCCAGGACCTGTGGGACACCATGCAGGACCAGGGCGGCGCCGGGCTGGCCGCGCCGCAGCTGGGCGTCGGCCTGCGGGTCTTCACCTACCACTGCGACGGGTTCGCCGGCCACCTGGTCAACCCCACGTGGACGGCGGTCGACGACGAGGAGCAGTTCGGCCAGGAGGGCTGCCTGTCCATTCCCGGCATGTACTGGGACTGCCTGCGCGCCAAGCACGTGGTGGCCCGCGGCTGGAACATGCACGGCGAACCGGTCGAGGTCGAGGGCACCGACCTGCTCGCCCGGTGCATCCAGCACGAAACCGACCACCTGGACGGCGTGCTGTTCGTCGACCGGCTCGACGAGCAGACCCGCAAGGCCGCGCTGCGCGAGATCCGCCAGACCGCGTGGTTCGACGGCAACGCGCCGGTGATCAAGGAAAGCCCGCACCCGCTGTTCGGGGGTCGCTGACATGCGCGTGGTCTTCGCCGGCACGCCCGCTCCCGCGGTCCCCGCGCTGCGGGCACTGCTGGATTCCGACCGGCACGAGGTCGCCGCGGTGATCACCCGGCCGGACGCTCCGGCCGGGCGTGGCCGCAAGCTGGTGCGTTCCCCCGTAGGGGCCCTCGCCGACGAGCACGGCATCGAGGTGCTCACCCCCGCCCGCGCCTCCGACCCGGACTTCCTGCAGCGGCTGGAGGAGCTGGCCCCGGACTGCTGCCCGGTGGTCGCCTACGGCGCGCTGCTGCGGGAGAAGGCGCTGGCCATCCCGAAGTTCGGCTGGGTGAACCTACATTTCTCGCTTCTGCCCGCGTGGCGCGGCGCCGCCCCGGTGCAGGCGGCTATCAAGCACGGCGACGAGATCACCGGGGCCAGCACCTTCCGGCTGGTGCCCCAGCTGGACGCCGGGCCGGTTTACGGCGTGGTGACCGAGCAGCTGCGCGCCACCGACACCGCCGGTGAGCTGCTGGACCGGCTCGCGGTCTCCGGTGCAGGCCTGCTGGCCGCCACCCTGGACGGCATCGAGGACGGCACGCTGCGCGCCGAGGAACAGTCCAACGACGGCGTCAGCTACGCGCCGAAGGTGACCGTCGAAGACGCCAAGGTCGACTTCGCGGCCCCGGCCGCCGCGGTGGACCGGCTGATCCGGTCGGTCACCCCAGACCCCGGCGCCTGGGCGCTGCTGCGCGACGAGCGGTTCAAGCTCGGCCCGGTGTCCATCGTGGCCGACGCGGAGGACGGGCTGGCCCCCGGCGAGATCCGGGTGGAGCGGCGGCGCGTGCTGGTCGGCACCGGGACGTCGGCGGTCGCGCTGGGCGAGGTGCAGGCGGCCGGGAAGAAACGGATGGCCGCCACCGACTGGGCACGTGGAACCCGCATCGAGCAAGGAGAACGGCTCAAGTGAACGATCGCCGCCGTCGGCCGTCCCGGCCGGCAAAGGCCCGCCCGCCGCAGCGCAAGTCCACCCCGGCCCGGCCGGCGGATATCGACCCGGCGCGCCTCGCCGCTGTGGAGACCCTGCGGGCGGTGCGGGAGCGCGACGCCTACGCCAACCTGGCGCTGCCGCCGCTGCTCAGGCAACGACGCATCACCGGCCGGGACGCCGCGCTGGCAACCGAGCTGACCTACGGCGCCTGCCGGGCGCAGGGCCTGCTGGACGCCGTCATCGACGAGTGCAGCAACCGGCCGCTGGCCGAGCTGGACCCGAAGATGCTCGATGCCCTGCGGCTCGGGGTCTACCAGCTGCTGCGCACCCGGATCCCGGCGCACGCCGCCGTCGCATCCACTGTGGACCTCGTGCGGTTCGAGAACGGCTCCAAGCTGGCCGGTTTCGCCAACGCCGTGATGCGCCGCGCCGCCGAGTCCGACGAGCAGAGCTGGGTCGACAAGCTCGCCCCGGCGCGCGCCGAGGACCCGGTCGGCCACCTCGCGATGCGGTACGCGCACCCGCGGTGGATCGCGCAGGCCTTCGCGGATCCGCTCGGCGTCGACGAGTTGGAGGCGGCGCTGGCCGCCGACGACGCCCGGCCGGCGGTGCACTTGACCGCGCGCCCTGGCGAGATCAGCGCCGACGAGCTCGCCGCGATCACCGGCGGCGACCCCGCGCCGTACTCGCCGTACGGGGTGCGGCTGGAGGCGGGCGCTGGCGACCCCGGCGACCTGGAGCCGGTGCAGGAGGGCTTCGCCTCGGTTCAGGACGAAGGCAGCCAGCTGGTGGCGCTCGCGTTGACCCGGCCAGAGGTCGAGGGCTCGGACCTGCGCTGGCTGGACCTGTGCGCCGGGCCAGGCGGCAAGGCGAACCTGCTCGGTTCGCTGGTCACCCTCGACGGCGGCTCGCTCGACGCCGTCGAGCAGGCGCCGCACCGCGCTGAACTGGTGCGCAAGGCCACCGAAGGTCTGTCGGTGTCGGTGCACGTGGCCGACGGCCGCGACCCCGGCCTGGAGCCCGGCTTCGACCGCGTGCTGGTGGACGCTCCGTGCACCGGGCTGGGAGCGCTGCGGCGCCGACCGGAGGCGCGGTGGCGGCGGCAGCCGTCGGACGTCGGCGACCTGACGAAGTTGCAGCGCGAGCTGCTGCTGTCGGCGATCAAGCTGACCCGCCCGGGCGGCGTGGTGGCTTACGTCGTGTGCTCGCCGCACCTGCCGGAGACCGAGGGCGTGGTGTCCGACGTCGTGCGCCGCATCGGGGTCGAGCAGCTGGATGCGCGCCAGTACTTCCCGGACGTGCCGGACCTGGGCGACGGGCCGGGCGTGCAGCTCTGGCCGCACCGCCACGGGACCGACGCGATGTTCTGCGCCCTGCTGCGGGTGTGACGATGATGTGGGGCTGGTTGGAGCGAACGGCCCGTTCGCTCCAATGGAGCGAGTGAACAGGCCGTTCGCTGCATCCCCCTCGGGACCTTGGTGATGAAGGGCGAGCAACCTCCGAAGTGGACTACTGACGTTGGTTGGCCGTTGCGGTCGACGAGGCGAAGGTGGGGCTCGCCGAGGGCAATTCCCATCGGTGCCGCGCTGATCGGCGCTGACGGGCAGGTGCTTGGGAGCGTCCACAACCGACGGGTGCAGGACGACGACCCGTCGGTGCACGGCGAGACGGCGGCCTTCCGCAATGCCGGGCGGCAGCGCCGCACGACCGTGGAACCCTTGTGCTCCCAACGGTGCCCTGAGGACCACCGCTGCGGGATCGCCGTCAGGTTCTCCAGTTCCACGCCCCAGCCGAGCTCGTTGCCGTGCGCCACGAAGTCCGGCGCCCACTTGCCGGTCAGGAAGTGGTCCGGGCCTTCGGCCGCGAGGAGGCGCATCGTCTCGGCCAGCTCCGGCGACGCCCACCGATCGCCGACCTGCGGCAGGTGCCCATTCGGCGTGAAGTGCTTGCGGCCGGACTCGGTGTAGAGGAAGAAGTCGACGGTCTGCGCCATCACGAGGTGCTCGAACGACGTCATTTCGTGGCCTTCTTCGGCCCAGTGGACCGCGGACTCGCGCAGCCGGGCCTAGGCGAGGGCCGCGAAACGCTCGTAGAGCGTCGGGGAATGGGCGTCCGCGGCGCGAACAGGGTGTCCAAAGTGGACTTCTCCGGTGCCGGTAGTAGCCGGCGGACGTCGTCAGGGAGGCGAAGGCGAAGGCGTATTCGTCGTCGAGGCCTTCGGGGTACAACGCCATCAACGGGAACGGCAGCTCGACCACCGCTTTGCGCCCGGGCAGCGGCACGTTCCCGGGTCAGCTCGCCGTCGAGCATGAAGATCCGGACCTGGCTGTAGGTGTCGTCCAGCCGAGGACGTCGTCCATGACGGTCGCTCCTGTGAGCCACATGCCGTACTCCCGTCCGTGCATGGGGACTCCGACCACTCTCGGCCTCGACCGCCCCTGGGTCCATGAACATCCGTTGAGCGGTTCGCGCCCGGATCGCGACAGGTGTCGGGCGACGGTGGGCTCCGAGCCCAGCACACTGGACCGATCCCCGTGGGGACGCGGGAAGTACGGGAAGGACGAAGACGATGAGCTCGGAAGTCAGCGCGGACGTCGTGGTGGTCGGCGCCGGCGTGATCGGATCGGCGATCGCGCTCGAACTGGCCAGGGCGGCACGCCGAGTCGTGGTGGTGGATCGCGCGAGCGGGGCCGGGCAGGGCTCGACGAGCGCGTCGAGTGCCGTGGTGCGGTACAACTTCTCCACCCTCTCGGGCGTGGCCGCCGCCTGGGAGTCGCACTTCTGCTGGTCGGCGTGGGCCGATCACCTCGGCCACGAAGTCGGCGACCTGGCCCGGTTCGAACGCAGCGGCCTGGTCATGCTCGACGTGGCGGCCGCCCCGAGGGCCGGCTGGCTGCCGCTATTCGACGAGGTCGGCGTGCCCTACGAGGAGTGGGATAGCGCCACCCTCGCCGACCGCATCCCCGGCATCGACCCGGGCCGGTTCTGGCCGCCCAAGCGCATCGACGACGACGCCTTCTGGACTGACCCCACGGATGCCCTCGGCGGCGTCTACACCCCCGACGCCGGATACATCACCGATCCGCAGCTCGCGGCGCAGAACTTGGCGGCGGCAGCCACGCGGGAAGGCGCGCGGTTCAGGTTTCGGACCACGGTGTCCGGGGTGGAGGCCGACGGTGGCCGGGTGAGCGCCGTACTGCTCGCCGACAGCACGAAGATCTCCGCGCCGGTCGTGGTGAACGCCGCGGGACCGTGGTCGGGCAAGCTCAACGCCCTGGCCGGGGTCGGGTCGGATTTCACGGTCGGCGTGCGGCCCCTGCGGCAGGAAGTCGCCCACGTGCTCGCGCCCGAGGGATACCACCCGGCTGGCGGCGTGGGTCCTTCGGTGGCGGACATGGACCTGGGGACCTACTTCCGCGGCGAGGTCGGCGGCGGCCTGCTCGTCGGCGGCACCGAGCCGGAATGTGACCCGTTGCACTGGCTCGACGACCCCGACGACGCCGGTCTGCACCCGACCATGGCAGTGTTCGAAGCCCAGGTCACGCGGGCGGCGCGCCGGCTGCCCGGGCTGCGGGTGCCGAACCGGGCACGCGGTGTCGTCGGCGTGTACGATGCCGCCGACGACTGGACGCCGATCTACGACCGTACCGAGCTGCCGGGCTTCTACGTCGCGATGGGCACCAGCGGCAACCAGTTCAAGAACGCCCCGGTCGTCGGCCGGCTCATGGCGACGCTGATCGACCAGGTCGAGTCGGGCGCCGACCACGACACCGATCCGGTCCGGTACACGGGTGTCCACACGGGTTTGAAGATCGACCTTGGGGTGTTCTCCCGCAAACGGGAACGCAACACGGGCAGCTCAGGCACGGTGATGGGCTGAGCGGCACGGACTACCGTGGACGACAGCCGGTGAGTGCCGCCGGCTGCCGCCGAGTGGAGGTGTGCCGTGTCCGACCGCGATCTTCAGTCCATCGTGGACGAACTCGCCGAGCGCCTGCAGCGTTCGGTCGCGATCGACGACCCCGCCATCCGCCTTCTCGCGGCGAGCCGCCACTTCGGGGACGAGGACGCCCTTCGCGTCAGCTCGGTCCTCAACCGGTCGGTAGAACCGAAGATCGTCGATCACATTCTCGCCCAGGGCATCAGCCGCTGGGTCGCGCCCGGCGTCGTCGACGTCGAGGGAGCGATGCCGCGGCTGTGCGCGCCGGTGCGCTGCAACGGCATGCTGCTCGGGTACCTGTGGCTGATCGACAAGGACGGCACGTTCAGCGATCACGAGATGGCGGCCGCCGATGAGGCAGCCGCCACCGCCGGCGCGATGCTGCTGCGCCGGCTGCTGCTCCACGAGCGCTCGAAGGCCAGGCAGGAAGGCATCCTGCGCGAGCTCGTCTCCGGCGACCTCGCGGTGCGCGCGCAGGCGATCGAAGACCTGCGCGCCGAACAGCTCTTCGGTGACGAGAGCACCCACTTCACCGTGCTCGCCGTGCAATGCCCGGCCTCGCACGCCACCGCCGCGCCGCAGGAGGTCGCGTTCGAGGCGGCGGTCGAAGACGGCGTCCGCGCGGTCGCCGACGACGTCGCGCTGATGGCGGCGAACCGGTCCCGCGCCTGGATCCTGCTCATCCAGCGGGTTCCGCCCTCCCGCAGCCTGGTCGAGTCGGTCGCCGAGCGGATCACCGCCCGGTTCCGGCGGCTCAGCGACGAGAACGCCCAGCCGGTCTTCGGGCTCGGCGGCACCGTCACGACCCTCGGCGACGTCGTCACGTCCTACCAGCAGGCGCTGCTGGCCGCTCGCGCGGCCCTTCTGCTGCCCAGCATCGGCGAACTCGCCCGCTGGGGCGAACTGGGTCCCTACGAGCTCCTGTTGAAGCTCCCGGCCGAAGACCTCCTCAACGCGGCACCGGTGCCGGCGCTCGCGGCGGTGGAGCAGGAGGACACCCACAACGTGCTGATCGCCACGCTGACCGACTTCTTCGATCACGGCGGGAACATCCAGCGCACGGCCGACTCGATGCGCGTCCACCGCGCCACCTTGTACCAGCGTCTCAAGCGGATCGAGCAGATCACCGGGTGCAGCCTGGACTCCGGCGACGACCGGCTCATGCTGCACCTCGGGCTCAAGCTGAGGGTCATCGCCGCGGCGTACCGCGACCACCTGGGCCGCTGAGCCCCGGCACGGCCCGCGAGCGACGAACGTCGTCCGGGAGGCGGTCCGAACGCGACATCCAGCGCTGGTCCGGGACCGCGCCGCCGCCGCACACTCGGACGACTCTGCCGAGCACCACCTCCGAGGAGGTCCGATGGGCCAGCCAACGCCAGTGATGTCGTCCGACCAAGCTCGACCCGCGAAGGTACAACGCCGTGTCTTGTTCGCCTCGTCGTTGGGGAACTTCGTGGAGTGGTTCGACTTCACGTTGTACGGGTACGCCGCCAGCGTCATCGCCCTGACGTTCTTCCCGCCGGGGAACCAGACCGCTGCCCTCCTCGGCACGTTCGCCGTCTACGGCGTCGCCTTCATCGCCCGGCCGCTCGGCGCGGTGGTGTTCGGCCGGATCGGGGATCGTCGAGGCCGGCGCAGCTCGCTCAGCTTGTCGATCATCCTCATGGGAGCGGCGACCGCGGTCATGGGCATCCTGCCGGGCTGGTCGTCCGTGGGGGCCCTCGCCCCCGTTCTGCTGCTCGGTTGCCGCCTGGTGCAAGGCTTCTCCGCCGGCGGGGAGTACACGGGAGCGTTGACGTTCACCGTCGAGCACGCGCCCGACAACCGTCGTGCCTTGTACATGGGCCTGGTCGTGTCGTCCACGATGCTCGGTCCCGTGGGAGCAACCGGTGTCGCGCTGGTCTTCCGGTCCGCGTTCGGCGACCGGTTCGCGGTCGACGGCTGGCGGTGGATGTTCGTCCTCGCCGGGGTTGTCGCGCTCGTTGGCCTGGTCATGCGCATGCGGGTCGACGAAAGCCCGGTCTTCGAGGAGATGCGCGAGCGGGCGGCGAAGGTCCCGACCCGTCCCTTCCGCGAGCTGCTGCGCGGTCATTGGCGGACGCTGCTGGTGCTGTTCGTCTACTACGCCGTGCTTGGCCTGCTGGTCCACATGTTCCTCGGCTACTTGCCCACCTACTTGAGCAAAGCGATCGGGATGCCGACCGGGACGGTGCTCGCGCTGACGACGGTGGCGAACCTGGTGTTCTTACCGGTCGCGCTGACGCTCAGCGTCCTCGCCGACCGCCACGGCCGCCGGATCCAGGTCCGTCTCGGCGCGATCGCGGCGGTCGTGCTCATCGTGCCCGCCTACCTCTTGATCGGCACCGGCAGCCTGGCCGCCGTGGTGACGGCGCTCCTGGTGTTCGTCTTCGCCGTTTGCCTGCTCCAGATGGGCGCGCTGTCGGTGCTCGAGCTGTATCCGACGAGTGTCCGGTTCAGCGGGATGGCCTTGCCGTACAACTTGGCGTACGCCGTCTTCGGAGGTACCGCACCGCTGGTGAGCGAACTGCTGGTCACCGGGACCGGAGCCTTGATCGCGCCAGCGATCTACGCCAGCGTCGTCGCGCTGATCGCGTTGCCGGTCCTGCTGAAAGGCATCCCGGAGACGAAGGGCGCGAGCCTGCGCACCTGACACCGTGACACCGACCGACCGACCTGTCGCTGAAAACTGGGACGACACTGAGCGTGGAGTGATGTTGATCGCGGCCAGCGTGTCGAGAGATCATCCCCGCCGGAATCTTGTTGTGTGTGCAACTGCGATATCGGCGGGGGTGATCGCCGCCCATGCTTTCCGTCCACTCTGGCCGATGAGGTGTGGGCCGTCCTGGAACCGTTGATGCCGGTACGGGACCGCCGAAAGGGCGGTATGGCAAGGAAGTAAGACGATCGCCTGGGGTTCCAGGTGCTGCCACGTAGGTGGGTGGCCGAACGAAACCTTTGGGCGGCTGATCGCAACCGTCGCCTCGCCCGAGACTACGAACGCCTGACCGCGAACTCCGAAACCGTGATCAAACTCGCGGTGATCCTTCTCATGGCCACCCGGCTCGCCGGCCAGAGCGTCAAGTGGTCCAACGCCACCGAACGCGAAGCCGCCCGCCGACTCGCCGCCGAAACCAACATCGCGGCGTAACCACCCAGTTGCCCAACAGTCTCTGAGTTTGCTGTTTAACCAGGTAGCAGCGTGGTGGGGCCCCGTTGATCACGGGTTCTACGAGTCTACTGCGACGATTTCGTCCTCATGGTGGCGGGCGACCGACACCATGCCGAGGCCCCTGCGCGAAGAGGTGTCGGCCGTGCTCGCACCCCTGGGGCTACGGCTGACACCGGAGAAGACCCAGGTGGTCCAGATCGACGAGGGCTTCACATTGGGAGCCCGGTCCGACTCAACCCTGGACGCCCACACGCAACCACGCCTCGCCCGGCCCATCGCTGAAGACCGTCGGCGGCCCTGGGAAAGACCGGTCACCGAGGCCCGTCGGCTGACGCCCGCCCGCGTCCGGGGGGCGCAGCCTCCACGCGAAGACCGGTTCCCCGGCAGCCGCACCGAAACCCTCCCGACCCGGTCCCGGACGCCCAACCGGCTCCCGCAACACCCGCCGCGCCACCCGTCACAACGTCGGCAAGACCATCAAACGCGACCCCACCCTCGAACAACACCAAAGCCACAAAGGTTGAACAACAAGCTAAGACCACACCTCGGTATGGCAGGGTCGATGAAGTAGAAAAGCTTCACAGTCGCGGCATAGTCGTCTCGGAATTCCCCGTCTTCGCGCAGGGGGAGCACGTCAACGTCGACGGTTGCGCACCGAGGCTGGACCGGCAACTACAACCAACGTCAGGTGGTACGAATGTCTTCCACTCCAGTCGAAGTGACCCGGACCGGTCAGCACACCTTCACTGCTACCAACCCGCGCGGCGGCGAGGTGACGATCGGCCGCGAGGACGCTCCAGACGCCTTCACCCCCGGCGAGCTGCTGCTCGCCGCCATCGCCGCATGCTCCGCTGTCACCAGCGAGAACCTGCTGGTCCGGCGGCTCGGCGAGGACGCGAAGGTGACGGTGCACGCCGACCGGACCAAGGTCGCGGAGGACAAGCACAAGTTCGCATCCGTCCAGGTCAGCTTCGATGTCGATCTCAGCGGGGTCGAGGACCACGGCAAGCTCGTCGACGCCGTGCAGCGCGCCATCGAGAAGTACTGCACCGTCAGTCGCTCGGTCGAGGAGGGCACCCCGATCGAGCTGTCGCTCCCGCGCTGATCGCACTGCGACTGTGCAAAGGGGCGATCCCAGGACCGGGATCGCGTCGTAAGGTGCTCGTCGCGCACCGACACATGGGGCGCGACGAGTGGGAGGCACAGGACAAGTGGCACAGGAGACCGCACCGGCACGGCAGACCGGGTTGCGCAGAGAACTCTCTGGACGCCAGGTCGGCATGATCGCCATCGGCGGCGCCATAGGCACCGGGCTGTTCCTCGGCTCCGGCCTGGCGATCTCGATCGCCGGACCGGCAGTGATCATCGCCTACGCGGCGGCCGCGTTCGCCGCGCTCACGCTGGCCTACGCGCTGGCCGAGATGATCGTGGTGCACCCCGACGCCGGAGGGTTCGGGGCGGTCATCCAGCGCTACCTCGGCGGGCTCGCGGGTTTCGCGTCCCGCTGGATCTACTGGGCCTCGCAGGTGGTCAACATCGGCAGCGAGGTCATCGCGGCGGGGCTCTACCTGCAGTTCTGGTACCCGCAGCTGCCGCTCTGGATACCGGTGGTCGGCTTCTCGGTGCTGATGCTGGCGATCAACGTCGCAGCGGTGCGCTTCTTCGGCGAGTTCGAGTACTGGTTCGCCATGATCAAGGTCGTCACGATCGTGGTGTTCGTCGTGCTCGGCGTCGTCTACATCGTCTTCGGCCTGCCCGGCCAGCAGCCCGTCGGCGTCGGCGCGCTGACTGAGCACGGCGGGTTCCTGCCCAACGGCATCGGCGCGGTGTGGCTGGCGCT
The DNA here is from genome assembly GCF_053599315.1 of Saccharopolyspora sp. NPDC000995. Taxonomy (NCBI): domain Bacteria; kingdom Bacillati; phylum Actinomycetota; class Actinomycetes; order Pseudonocardiales; family Pseudonocardiaceae; genus Saccharopolyspora; species Saccharopolyspora sp. NPDC000995. The sequence goes on along the minus strand of NZ_JBSFLZ010000029.1, from coordinate 38,821 downwards.
GACCGTCGTCACGTTCTCGTACCTGGGCACCGAGGCGGTCTCGATGACCGCGGCCGAATCCCGAAACCCCGGCCGGGACGTGCCGCGGGCGGCACGCCGGATGGTGCTTCGGCTGGGGCTGTTCTACGTGCTCGGAATGCTGGTGGTCGTCTCGATCCTGCCGTGGAACGAGACCTCCTCCTCAGGCGAGATCACGGAGAGTCCGTTTGTGCGGCTGTTCAGCCTGGTGGGCATTCCTGCCGCGGCCGGGATCATGAACTTCGTGGTGCTCACCGCGGCGCTGTCGGCGATGAACACGAACCTGTACATCACCGCGCGGATGACCCACTCCCTCGCCCTGGACGGTTACGCGCCGAAGTGGTTCGCGAAGGTCAGCGCGAACGGGGTGCCGCGCCGCGCTCTGGTGCTTTCCGCGGTCGGGTTGGCGCTGGCCGCGTCGCTCTCGGTGTTCGCCGAGGAAACCGCGTTCCCGATGCTGCTGGGTCTGGCGCTGTTCGGCGCTCTCGTGGTGTGGTTGATGATCTTCGCCAGCCAGCTGGTGTTCCGGCGTCGGCGGGCCCTGGAGGGCCTGCCGCCCTCGCCGGTGCAGCTGCCGGGGGCGCCGGTGACCACTGTGCTGGCGATGCTGTTCATCGCGGCCGTGGTGCTGACCACACCGTTCACCGAGCAGTTCAACACCGCCTGGAAGGCGGGCGTGCCCTTCCTGTTGATCCTCTGCGCGGCGTACTACATCATCCGCCGCCGGACCCCCACGGGAACCGTGTGAGCGAGGGGCGCCCGCGCCCCGATTGCTCGGTCGCGGGTGCCCCTCACCCTTGGACCGATCGGGTGAGCAGCGGAGCGCTAGGGCGCTCCGGGAAGCGCGAGACCTCGGATTTACACTCGCGCATGTGTCGAACCAGCCGATGATCGCGCCCTCCATCCTTTCCGCCGATTTCTCCCGCCTCGCCGATGAGATGGCTGCCGTGAACGGCGCCCCCGGCCGGCGCGCCGACTGGCTGCACGTGGACGTGATGGACGCGCACTTCGTGCCGAACCTGACCCTGGGTCTGCCGGTGGTCGAGTCGCTGCTGAAGGCGACCGACATCCCGATCGACTGCCACCTGATGATCGAGGACCCGGACCGCTGGGCCATCGGCTACGCGGAGGCTGGCGCCCACAACGTCACGGTGCACGTGGAAGCCGCCAAGGACCCGATCGCCATCGCCAAAGACCTGCGCGCCGCCGGCGCGAAGGCAGGCCTGTCGATCAAGCCGAATACGCCGCTGGACCCGTACGTCGAGGTGCTCAAGCACTACGACACGCTGCTGGTGATGTCAGTGGAGCCGGGTTTCGGCGGCCAGAAGTTCATGGCCGAGGTGCTGGACAAGGCCCGCAAGGCGCGCGAGCTGGTCGACACCGGCCACCTCAAATTGCTGGTGGAGATCGACGGCGGCATCAACGCCGACACCATCGAGCAGGCGGCGGAGGCCGGGGTGGACTGCTTCGTGGCGGGCTCGGCGGTGTACAACGCCGACGACCCGGCCAAGGCAGTCGAGGCGCTGCGCGCCAAGGCCGCCCCGAACTTCGCGCACGCGCGTCAATGACCACGTTCCCCCGCAATTTCCATTGAAATCGAAGGTTTGATTTCCATTGAAATCGCGGGGATGGGAGGGACAGCGATGGTCGCTCGTGCCGAGGAACAGGCGATGCGCACCGCGCTCGCGGTGAGCGAGCAGGTGCGCGGCACGACCAGCCCCAACCCGCCGGTGGGCTGCGTGGTGCTGGATGCCGGTGGCGAGTCCGTCGGCGTCGGTGCGACGCAGCCGCCGGGCGGGCAGCACGCGGAAGTCGTCGCGCTCCGCGCAGCGGGGGAGCGCGCTGCCGGTGGCACCGCCGTGGTCACGCTGGAGCCCTGCTCGCACACCGGCCGGACGCCGCCGTGCACGGATGCCCTGCGGGCGGCCGGGATCGCGCGCGTGGTGCACGCGGTTTCCGACCCCAATCCCCAGGCCGCCGGTGGCGCCGAAGTGCTGCGCGGCGCGGGCATCGATGTCCACAGCGGACTTCTGGCCGACGAGGTGCAGCGGGGGCCGTTGCGGGCCTGGCTGCACTTCGCCCGGACCGGGCTGCCGCACGTGACCTGGAAGTACGCGGCCACATTGGACGGTCGCTCGGCCGCCGCCGACGGCACCAGCAAGTGGATCAGCTCCGCCGAGTCCCGGGCCGAGGTGCACCGGGTGCGCGCGCGGGTGGACGCGATCGTCGTGGGCACCGGCACGGTTCTCGCCGACGATCCGCAACTGACCGCCCGCGCGCCGGACGGCACGCTGCTGGCCCGGCAGCCGCTGCGCGTCGTCGTCGGCGACCGCGAGATCCCGCGTGGCGCAAAGGTCTTCGACGACGCGGCGGAAACGATCCAGCTGCCCGGCGGCGACCCGGCCGCGGTGCTCGCCGCCCTCGCCGACCGCGGCATCGTCGACGTCCTGCTGGAAGGCGGCCCGCGGCTGGCGGGTGCGTTCGTGGCGGCGGGGTGCCTGGACCGGGTGCTCGCCTACATCGCCCCGCTGCTGCTCGGGGCCGGACCGGCCGCGCTCGGCGAGGCGGGAGTGGGAAGCATCTCGCAGGCATGGCGGTTGCATGTCGAAGAGACGACTATGAGTGGTCCGGACGTGCGGGTCAGCGCGGTCCCGCTGGGCCGCTGAGCAGGTATCGCTAGGAGGCAGCAGTGTTCACCGGGATCGTCGAGGAGCTCGGCACCATCGAAGCGGTCGAGCCGTTGGCCGACGGCAGCCGGTTGACCATCGCGGGGCCGGTGGTGACCGAAGATGCCAAGCACGGCGATTCGATCGCGGTCAACGGCGTCTGCCTCACCGTGGTGACGGTGGGAGACGGGCGGTTCACCGTGGACGTGGTGGCCGAAACGCTGCGCCGCTCCTCGATTAAGGGCATCGCGCCGGGCGACCGGGTCAACCTGGAGCGCGCGATGGCGCTCGGCGACCGGCTCGGTGGGCACATCGTGCAGGGCCACGTCGACGGCACCGCGGTGCTGCGCGGCACCGACGCCGACGGGCTCACCCGTTTCGACCTGCCGCAACGCCTGTCCCGCTACCTGGTGGAGAAGGGCTCGATCACCGTCGACGGGGTATCGCTGACGGTGGTTGAGGCCGGCGAAACCGGGTTCAGCATCGCGCTGATCCCCACCACCAAGGAGCTGACCACGCTGGGTCGGCGCGAGCCGGGTGACGAAGTGAACATCGAGGTTGATGTGCTGGCCAAACACCTGGAACGGCTCGCCGCAGCGCAACTGGTCCACCAGGACCATGGTGCGCAGGCCCATTCGGGGGACAATGGCGGCGTCAGGGAGGCGCGGTGATGAACCCCGAAGACGAGGTTGCGAACACGGTGAGCACGAACAAGTTCGACAGCATCGAGCGCGCGTTGGCCGATATCGCGGCCGGGCGCCCGGTGGTGGTGGTCGACGACGAGGACCGCGAGAACGAAGGCGACCTGATCTTCGCCGCGGAGAAGGCGACGCCCGAGCTTGTGGCGTTCATGGTCCGCTACACCTCCGGCTACATCTGCGTCGGTCTCCCCGGCGAGGACTGCGACCGCCTCGACCTTCCCCCGATGTACTACTGGAACCAGGACCGCAAGGGCACGGCCTACACGGTCACGGTCGACGCCGCCGAGGGTGTGAGCACCGGCATCTCCGCCGCCGACCGCGCGAAAACGCTGCGCATTCTGGCCGGCGAGGAGTCGACCGCCAAGGACCTCACCCGGCCCGGCCACGTCGTGCCGCTGCGCGCCCGCGACGGCGGCGTGCTGCGCCGCCCCGGGCACACCGAAGCCGCGGTGGACCTCTCCCGGCTCGCCGGGCTGCGCCCGGCCGGTGCGCTGTGCGAGATCGTCAGCCAGAAGTCCGAGGGCGACATGGCGCGCCGCGACGAGCTGGAGGTCTTCGCGGAGGAGCACGACCTGGCGCTGATCACCATCGCCGACCTGATCGCCTACCGCCGCCGGTTCGAGAAGCAGGTGGTGCGCGTCGCCGAGGCCCGCATCCCCACCGAGCACGGCACGTTCCGCACCTTCGCCTACGACAGCACCATCGACGGCATCGAGCACCTGGCCCTGGTCTACGGCGAGATCGGAGACGGCGAGGACATCCTGGTGCGGGTGCACTCCGAATGCCTGACCGGCGACGTGCTCGGCTCGCTGCGCTGCGACTGCGGCCCGCAGCTGGACGCGGCGATGGCCAAGGTCGCCGAGGCCGGGCGCGGTGTGGTCCTCTACATGCGCGGACACGAGGGCCGCGGCATCGGGCTGATCCACAAGCTGCAGGCCTACCAGTTACAGGACGACGGCGCGGACACCGTGGACGCCAACGTCGCGCTGGGCATGCCAGTCGACAGCCGCGACTATGGGCAGGGCGCGCAGATCCTGTGCGACCTGGGCGTGAAGTCGATGCGGCTGCTCACCAACAACCCGGCCAAGCGCGTCGGGCTGGAGGGCTACGGGCTGCGGACCGTGGACCGCGTGCCGCTGCCGATCCGCCCGAACCCGGAGAACATCCGCTACTTGCGCACCAAGCGCGACCGGATGGGCCATGTGCTGGACAATCTCGACGATGGCGAGGACTCCTCGATCAATGGCGAGACTGGAGTTACGGCATGAGTGGCGAGGGACGGGCGCGGATCAGCGTGCCGAAAGCGGGCGACCTGCGGTTGGGAATCGCCGCGATCCGCTGGCATGAGCGGCTCGTCGAGCAGATGCTCTCCCGCGCGCTGGCGGCGGCGAAGGAGGCGGGCATCGCCGAGCCGACCGTGGTGCGGGTGCCCGGCTCGATCGAGCTCCCGGTGGTCTGCCAGCAACTGGCGCACCAGCACGACGCGGTGGTCGCGCTCGGCGTGGTGATCCGCGGCGGCACCCCGCACTTCGAGTACGTCTGCGACTCGGTCACCCAGGGCCTGACCCGGGTGGCGCTGGACGAGTCGACGGCCATCGGCAATGGCGTGCTGACCTGCGACACCATGCGGCAGGCCGAGGAGCGGGCCGGGTTCGACGACTCGGTGGAGGACAAGGGCTTCGAGGCGACCGCGGCGGCGCTGGAGACGGCACTGGTGCTGCGGGAGCTGCGCGGCTGGGACGGAGAGCGAGGATTCCTGTGAGTGCGCAGCGGGTGGAGGTCCGGCCGCGGAAGGTGCGGCGGGTGGCCATCCCGATCGCGGTTGCGCTGGTGCTGGTGTTCGCGGTCGCTGGCCTCCTGCTGCGCAACACCCCGACCGGCGCGTTTTTCTCGGTGTCCGACCAGGTGTCGATGGTGCTGCTGGGCGCGCTGCTGGGTGCCGGCGTGATGCTGTTGACCCGGCCCCGGCTGCGCGCCGACGCCGACGGGGTGGAGATCCGCAACATCATCGGCACCCAGCGCTACTCGTGGCCGCTGGTGCAGGCCTTCAGCTTCCCGGACGGTGCCTCGTGGGCCCGGCTGGAGCTGCCTGAGGACGAGTACGTGCCGATCATGGCGATCCAGGCCGTCGACGGCGAGCAGGCGATCACCGCGATGCGCCGGCTCCGCGAACTCCGCCGCCAGGCCGATTCCGCCGCCAACTGACGATCGACTTCGAAAGCTCGTCGATGTCGTCCTCGGTGAGCCCGGTGACCAACACCCCGCGCCGCCGGGATGCCAGCAGCCCCTCGGCTTCCAGCGAATCCCGCAGGGTGCAAGATCCCGCTGTTCGGCGGTCTGCTGGGCACCCGGTGATCGCGCTGACGGGTTCTCCCCGTCGATGGGGATGGCGTTGGCCGCGCTGTCCGCGTCGTACTTCTGCGGCACGTTCGCCGCGGTGAGCGTGTGGGCGCTGCCCGCCGGCTTCGCGCCAACCCCGGGGCACGTCGGCTCGCTCGGCGGCCATCCAGAACACCGCCGCGAACATTGCCGGGATCGTCTCGCCGATCCTGATCGGCGTGCTCACCGGCCTGACCAGCTCGTTCGTGCTTCCGCCGCTGATCGCCGGGGGAGTGGCGCTAACCGGCGCGGCGGTCTAGCAGTTCCTGCTACCGCCGGTCCGCCGCCTCCGCATGGGCTGACCGGCTGCGGCCCGCGACGCACGAGGCGGCGATTGCGTGCGAAATCGCGCAACACCGGTCGCGGGCCGCGGTCGTCAGCTGGCCGCGACCAGGTCGCAGACGAAGACCAGCGTCTCGCCGGGCTCGATGACGTTGCCGGCACCGCGGTCGCCGTAGGCGAGGTGCGGCGGAATGGTGAGCTTGCGGCGGCCGCCGACCTTCATGCCCTGCAGGCCCTTGTCCCAGCCCGCGATGACCTGGCCCTTGCCGAGCTGCACGCGCAGCGGCTGGCCGCGGTCCCAGCTCGCGTCGAACTCCGAGCCGGTGCTGTGCGAGACGCCCACGTAGTGGACGTCCACCACGGTGCCTTCAACGGCCTGCTGGCCGTCGCCGACCGTGATGTCCTCGATCTGCAGGTCGGCCGGGGGGTTCCCGGTCGGCCGCTCGACCTTCGGCTTCTCGATGCTCACGTGCGTTCTCCTCGATCGATGGTGCGCAGCGTCTTGCAAGGCTGCCGGTGGATTCTCTCGAACAATCCCGAGCGCAGGGCAGGCGCCCGACCCGAAGCCGCACCGATGAGCGGATGCGCCGAGCCCGCATTCCCGGTCGTCCGCCCTGGCGGGAGGCCCGGGCAGGGATCACTTTGCCCAGGTCCGGGCGAGGGCGGCGACGGCCTGGTCGAGGAGTTACGGGCTCGGGGCGAAGCGGAGGGTGCAGGTGGTCGCGGTGGCGGCGGTCGGCTGAGGGTTGTGCACCGCCTGCGCGTAGGCGAAGGCGGGCCGGTGGAGGGGGACCACGTCGCGGAACGCGTCGGGCAGCATGCCGCGCCGGTGTAGGTGGGGTCCTCGACCAGCACCGCCTCGCCCGGGCGGGCCAGGCAGCGGGTCGCCAGGTCGATGCCCTGCTGGCCGCCGCCCGTGATCAGCACCTCACCGCCGATCAGCTCCCGCAGTCCGGATTCGCCGGGCAGGCCCGGCACTGGCTGACCCACGTCGGCTGAGCACGGCCGCTAATCTCGTGATCATGGACTTCTGACGGCGACCGAAGGTTCGCCGGGTAGCGCATCCCCGGCGTTTTCGCGCCTGTGGCGGGCAGAACCGGCCCGGCCCGCCGATCCTGCTTACGTTGCCTGAGGAGTCTGATTCTTGTGCTGGAAGATGCCGAATTCGAAGCTCTCGTCGCAGACCGGTTGGCCGGGTTGCCCGGGGTCCGGGCGGTGACCCTCGGGGGCTCGCGCGCCCAGGGGGTTCACCGCGCGGAAAGCGACTGGGATTTCGCGATCTACTACCGCGGCCGGTTCGATCCGCAGGACCTGCGCGACGTCGGTTGGCCCGGGGAGGTCTCCGAACTGGGCGACTGGGGCGGCGGCGTGTTCAACGGCGGCGCATGGCTGCAGATCGAGGGGCGTCACGTCGACGTCCACTACCGCGACCTGGACGTGGTGGAGCACGAGCTCGCCGAGGCGCGGGCCGGCCGCTTCCAGTGGCAGCCGCTGATGTTCCACCTCGCCGGGATCCCCAGCTATCTGGTGGTCGCCGAGCTGGCCATCAACCGGGTGCTACACGGGGAATTGCCGCGCCCGCAATACCCGGACGCGCTCCGCGAGGCCGCGCCGCCGGTCTGGTGGGGGCAGGCGGCCATGGTGTTGGCCTACGCCCGCGCGAACCATGCGGCGCACGGTCGGCTCGCGGAGACGGCCGGGATGATCGCCCAAGCCGCCTGCCAGGCGGCGCACGCGGTCCTCGCGGCCCGCGGCGAGTGGGTGACGAACGAGAAGCGCCTGCTGACCCGGGCGGGGCTGCGCGACATCGACCGGGTCGTCGCCGGGCTGACCGCGACAACGCTCGTCGAGGCGGTCGACGAGGCGCACGCCTTGTGCGACGCGGCGGTGGCCGCGGCCAGGTGAGCCGCTGCGCGGGCCCCCTGGAGTCTTGAAGCTGGGTTTGTGACAGCGTTTTATAACGGCGTTGTGAGACTTCAGGGGGCTTCATGCACCGGCTGGTCGGGCATCACCTGCTCGCCATGATCAGCTGCCACCGAATCATGATCCGCAGTTTCAATCGAAACTTCGCTCAGCGGGGGCGGACCGCCGGGGCGGAGAGGGCGAGGAAGAGCGCGAGGACCGCCGGGACCGCGAGGCCGACGGTCAGGTCCGTCCAGCTGGAGATCAGGCCGATCACCACCGGACCCGCGAGCAGACCGCCGTAGCCGAGCGTGCTGACCTGCGCCAGATCCCGACCGCTGCGGCTGGGGTCGCGATTGCCCGCCGCGTTGAACACCTGCGGGATGATGCACGACAGGCCGATGCCGAACAGGGCGAACCCGATGAGCGCCGCCATCGGGTGGTGCAGCAGCAGCGCACCGCCCAAGCCGACCCCCGCGATCGCGCCGCAGCCCCGCACCAGCACGACCGGTCCGAGCCGGGCGGCCAGGAAGTCGCCGAGGAAGCGGAAGGTGGCCATCATCGCGGAGAAAACCGCGTAGCCGGTCGCCGCGACCGCCGGGCTGGCCAGCAGCACGTCGTGCAGGTACAGCGGCGACCAGTCCGCAATCGAGCCCTCGCCGAGCGAGCAGAAGAACGCCAGCACGCCCAGGAACACGATCCCCGGCGAAATCCCGCGTTGCCGCACCGAACTGCTCGCAACGCGCTCCTCCGGCGGCAGCAGGCCGCGCCGCGCGATCACCGACACCACGCCCAGCGCGGCCGCAATTAGCGCGAAATGCATGCCCACGCCGATTTCCGCGTGCGCCGCGAGCGCGCCGGCTCCGGCGCCGAGCAGGCCGCCGACGCTGAACATCGCGTGGAAGGTGCTCACGATCGGCCGCCCGTATCGCCGCTGGACCTGCAGCGACTGGGTGTTCATGGCCACGTCGACGGCCCCGTGCCCGGCGCCGAACACCAGCAGCCCGATCACCAGCACCGGCAGGCTTGCCGCGAAGCCGGGCAGCAGCAGGCTCGCCGCCATCGCGATCCCGGCCGGGCCCAGCACCCGCGCGCTGCCGAGGCGGTCGGCCAGGTGCCCGACGATCTGCATCGCCAGCACCGAACCCGCCGCGACCGCGAACAGCGCCAGGGTCACCCGCGCGTCGTCGAGACCCAGGTCCTGCTTGATCGCCGGGATCCGCGCGGTCCAGGTGCCTAGCGCCGCTCCGGTGATCACGAAGTAGGCCGTGATGGCCCAGCGGGCCTGCCGGGGGACCGCGACGGTCTCCTCGGTGGCCTCAGACAACGCGCACCTCCACGGCCGCCGCCGCCAGTTCCGCGCGCGCTTCCGCCGGGGCGGACCGGTCGGTGACGACCACGTCGAGATCGGTGATCGGGCAGACGAATCCCAGGCCGGTGCGGGCGAATTTCGCGCCGTGGCAGACCGCGACGACGCGCTGGGCCCCGCATACCGCGGCTTGCTTCACCGGCACCTCTTCGAGGTCGTGCGCGGTTAGGCCGTGCTTCGCGGACAAGCCGCAGACGCCGAGGATCGCGGTGTCAACCCGCAGTGCGCGTAGCGAGGCCTCGGTGAGGTGACCGGTGAACGAAAGCTCGCCCGGCTTCGTCCGCCCGCCCGGCATCAGCAGGTCGACCTGCGGCGCGTTGCTCAGCGCGTTCGCCGAGTGCAGGTCGAGCGGGATCGCGGTGATCCGGCGGTGGGCGAGCCGCTTGGCGACTTCCAGCGTCGTCGTGCCCGAATCGATGATCACCGACTCGCAATCCGCGATCAGCTCCTCGACGGCGGCGGCCAGCCGCTGCTTGAGCGCCGCCTCGTCGCGCTCGCGGACCGGGAACGGCGCGGAGTGCCCGCGCAGGAAGCTCACCGCGCCGCCGCGGACCCGCCGCGCAACCCCCTGCTCGGCGAGTTGGTCGAGGTCGCGGCGGATGGTCATCTCCGACGACCGGGTCGCCTCGGCCAGCTCCGCGACGGTCACCCGCTCCGCCTGCCGCAGCCGCTCGATGATCGCCAACCTGCGTTCCGAACTTTCCATGTGTTTCATCGAACAAGTTCCATGTTCAAATGACAACCCTTCGCACGTACTGAACGTGCGAACCCGAGGCCATGCACCGCTGCGGGTGAGGGACAATGGACTCGACGGCGTGGAGACGTCGGGTAGGAGGAGATCGTGAGCGTGGCCCAGGAGCGCAACCTTCGGTTGGTGCGAGACGTCCCGTCCGAGCTCGGCGTGCGGCTCGGCGACATCAGATTGCGCAACCGCCTGGTGACCTCGTCCAGCCTGCTCGGCTACGGCGTGGCCAACACCAAGCTGGTGCCCTACGGTATGAGCCCGATCTCGCAGTTCGTGTCGCTGGCCCGGTTCGGTGCGGTCACCACCCGCACGGTTACCGTCGAACCCCGCGAGGGGCACTTCACCACCCGCGACGTGTGGCCGCTGCACGAGCTGCCCTCGCTGATCAAGCGCTACGGGCAGGCGCTGCGGCAGGTCGACGGCGGCTGGCTCAACGCCTTCGGCTGGTGCAACGTCGGCATCGACGCCTACCTGCGCGACTACTACCCGCGCACCCGCGAGCAGAACACCATCATCTCCATCGGCGGCTTCTCCGCCGAGGAGTTCGTCACGCTGGTCGACAAGGTCAACGCCGCGGTGCCGGTCGGCGAGATCGCCGCGGTCGAGTTCAACGTCTCCTGCCACAACGTCAACTTCGACTTCAACCAGATCATCGAATCGGTGCTGGCCGAGGCGGTGCCGCGCAGCAACCACCCGGTGATCCTGAAGCTGTCGCCGGACTACGACTACTTGGGCCACGCCCGGCTGGCCGCCCGGCACGGGGTGTCGGCGCTGACCGCGATCAACACCGTCAAGGGCCTGCGGCTGGACCCGAACACCGGGCAGCCGCTGCTGAACAACGGCTTCGGCGGGCTCTCCGGTCGCGCGATCAAGCCGATCGGCCTGCGCGTGGTCAAGGAACTGCGCGACGCCGAGGTGACGCTGCCGATCATCGCCACCGGCGGCATCCGCAGCTTCGACGACTGCCGCGAGTACTTCTGGGCTGGCGCCGACGCGGTCAGCCTGGGCAGCGCCAGCTGGTTCGCCAGCTACCCGGGCTACGCCCTGTCCCCGCTGTACGCGGCCCGGATCCGGAACCTGCTGCGCCGCATCGAGAACTACACGCCCCCGGAGCGCTGAGGGCCGCGTTGCTCGCATCGGGCGACTTTCGCCGCTGCGGCAACGGTAATAGGACGAATCTAGCCACAGGCGTTCGGCTGCTCGGTACGCTGGGTGATCTCGTGAATATTGGGCGTAGCCGAGGAGGCGGCGCTTGGCGGAGACGGAATCAGCGGCGGAGCCTGAATCACCTGCCCCGCCACCGCGACGCAGGTGGTGGCAGCGCCTGCTGCGCGGCCCGGCGTTCGTGGTCGTTGGGCTCGTTGCCGCACTGACCGGGATCGCCGCGCCCGCGCTGTGGAACGCCGCGCGGGATGCGTCCCGACCGCCAGTGCTGGTGTGGGCGAGCTCGGACGGCGGCCAGCTGGACGATCACAGCTACGCGCTGCCCGAGGTGGTCCCGCGGCAGCAGGCGGCGGAAATCGGGGCCCCGGAGCAGTTCCTGTCCGACTCGCCGGCGCTGCGGCGCAGCGTGAAGGTCGGCGTGCACGGCACCACCGTGACCATCGAGGGCGCGCGCTCCCGCGACGTGGTGATCACGAACATGCACGCCCGGATCCTCAGCCGCGAGCCGAACATCGACGGGACCCTGTTCTGCATCCCGCCGCAGGGCGGTCTCCCGGCTGAGAAGATCGGGTTCGACCTGGACGAATTCCACCCGTTAGCTCGGGTTCTCGACGGAGGGAAGCTCGGCGGGCCGTATTTCGCCGACCAGGCCCAGCAGCTCGCGGACGGTGAGACGGTCGTGTTCCAGGTCGAATCGCGCGCCGCCCGGGGCCATTACCGCTGGGTGATCGACGTCGACCTTGTCATCGACGGGAAGCCGCAGACCTACACCGCAAAGCCCGCCGACGGCGAGTTCGAGATGAGCGGCGTCAGCGACCACTACGGGTCGGTGTTCAACTGGAGCGGCCGAGACGGCTGGAGCTTCCCGGACCCGGCGCAGAATCCCGCGGGCAGCTGCGGATGAGCGGCGCGAGGTACGGACTGCGGGCGCTGGCCCTCGTCGGCATCGTCGTGCTCGGCGTGGCGGCGGGGATCTGGTGGAGCTGGCCGAAAGACGACTCACCGCAACGCCATCAGGTACCGGAGCTATCGCCACAGCAGCTGGCCGAGTTGTTGCCCGCCGCAGGCGTTGGCCGCTTCCGGTCACGGGAGGGCGGCTTGGACCGGAACAGCTTCCTCGCGGCGGTGCAGGATTGCGCGCCGGTACCGGCGATCCAGCAGTTCCGCACGACGAGCTCCGCCGGTTTCACGAGCTACGTTCTCGACGCGGATACGCCGGTGCAGGTGGCGGTCGTCCGGGTGGACCGGGAGCGCGTGGCGCAGGTGCAGGACGCGCTGCGGTCGGCCGGCAACTGCCACCGCCCGGTCGACGGCGGCGAACAGGCCTGGACGAAGATCGCGCGCCCGTGGTTCGGCGATGTGTCGGCGCTGTTCACCACCACCGACGTAACAGCGGGCGAGCAGGACGTGTTCGCGATCGGCGGTCCAGTGTGGACGTTCACGATGTCCGGCGAGTGGCTGGCGGCGGTCGGCGCTTACACGGCCCCGTTGGAGACGGTGGCCGAGATCTACCCGCCGCTGCTGGAGAACTTCGATCGCGAGGTGGGCACGCGCTTCCTGCGACCGGGAGAGTCGCGCGGCGGTTGCCGACCCGCGAACCTCGTAATCCGGGACCTGCCGCCGGGCGCGCTCAGCGATCAGGCGGTCATGGTGCTGCAAGGCATGCACGACATGGCCTGCCAGGACCGGGCCGGCGAGGTGCGGTCGTTGATGTCGACACCGCTGGTCGTCGACGACGGCAGCACCGACGACGGGACGTCGGTGGACATCGATGACCCCGGCGAGATCGCGCGAATCCTGGAGACCCGCGGGGTCTACCGCAGCGGCGCGGTGCAATACCGGCTCGGCGACTCCGCGCTGGTGTTCTCGACGTTGTCCTCCCCGGGCGCCAAGTTCCTCACCTGGGACGCCTACGTGCGCGACTGCGCAACGGCGACGCCTTCCGCGGCGCGGATGTGCGGACCGGATCCCTACGGCCCGCTCGGCGGGGCCGACTGGCCGCAGGTGCTGGCCGAACGGGGCTGCGACCCGGACCCCGGACTGCCCAAGCCGGTCCAGCACGCCCAGTTCCAGGACGTGACCGGCGACGGCCGTCCCGACGCGGTGCTCGTGATCGGCTGCTCCCTGGCCGGCGATGCCCAGTTGAACGCGGTGCAGGTCTACGACGGCGGCTCACCGCCCGAATCGCCGCGCCTGATCCAGGAACTGCTGGGCGGCGATCCCGGCCCGGAGGGAAGGGGACTGCTCCCGGCGGCGGTGATGCTGGACGGCGACGATCTCACCGCCGAATCATGGAGCTGGCGGAAATCCGACGACTACTACCGGCCCAGCCTCTTCGTCATCGACCGATTCCACTGGCGGGGAGTCACTTTCGCGCCAGTGTCGCGCGAAGTCCAACAAGCGCGGTGAATCTGCGCGCAGATCGGTGAAAGCGCCCGTCCTGCCGCCCCTGGGTGGTAGAACGTGATCAGGAGCGAAGTCGCTACCACTGGGGAGGAATCGTGTCCGGATACGGGAAATTCGGCAGCAGCCTGCGGGATCTGCCCAGGCTGCGGGAAACCCGGCGCGGCCGGGTGTCCAGCTGGGACCGCACCGGCGGCAACACCGACAACATGCGCGTCGAGCCGGGCGAGACCAGGGTGCTGGCCGACATCGCCGGCCCCGGCGTGATCACCCACATCTGGTGCACCGTCGCCGTCGACCACGTGGGCAAACCGGCGGAGCTGGAAGGCGACTACTTGCGCCGACTCGTCCTGAAGATCACCTGGGACGACTCGCAGCACCCTGCCGTGCTGGTGCCGCTGGGGGACTTCTTCGGCATGGGGCACGGCCGCAGCGGCAACTTCGCGTCCGCGCCGCTGCAGATGAGCCCGCAGGACGGCAAGGGCTTCAACTGCTGGTTCGCGATGCCCTTCGCCGGGCGTGCCAGGTTCGAGCTGATCAGCGAGATGAGCGTCAAACCGGTGACGTTCTACTACTACATCGACTACGAGACCTACGGCGAGGCCGACCCGGAGCTGGGCTACTTCCACGCGCAGTGGCGGCGGCAGAACCCGACCGACGGAGTCGGGCAGGGCGACCAGAGCAACGAGGAGTTCCTCTTCGGCGGCACCAACACCGACGGCGCGGGCAACTACGTCCTGCTGGAGGCCGAGGGCCGCGGGCACTACGTCGGAACGGTGCTCAACGTGCACAACCTCCGCCAGACCACCGACTGGAACTGGTACGGCGAGGGCGACGACATGTTCTTCATCGACGGCGAGCCCTGGCCGCCGCGGCTGCACGGCACCGGCACCGAGGACTACTTCAACACCGCGTGGTGCCCGACCCAGCAGTACCAGGCGCCCTACCACGGGCTGACCATGCCGGGCGGGCCGAACTGGAGCGGGCAGGTGTCCTACTACCGCTTCCACGTCGAAGACCCGGTGGTGTTCGAGAAGTCCATCAAGGCGACCATCGAGCACGGGCACGCCAACAAGCGCTCCGACGACGTCTCGTCAGTCGCCTACTGGTACCAGACGCTCCCGGCGCTACCGGTGACCCTCGCGCCAGTCGCCGACCGCCTCGTCCGTCCCTTGTAGCGGCGGTTTCCGGACTCGTTCTGCGTGGCGGTGCGTGGCGGAACCTCCGACGCGGTCTGGTCGGCGGGATGCCCGATTCGTGCCTGTCCAATGCGTGGCTTCGGGGAGGGGAAGGGCAGAAGTCGGGCAACTCGGTTGCTCGAAGATGCCCTTCGCCGGCGAAAAGTTCGCTACACCGCGCAGCGGAGAGGGCCGCCGTTGTAGGTGATCGCGTCGGCGAACGCCGCCGCGATGTCGAGATCGGTGTCGTCGGCGTCGGCGTAGGCGCGGTGCAAGTTGAGGACGATGCGTTCGCGGTCCGGCCACGCTGCGAACTCGCCGAGGTCGCAGCGCTGGGCCGCCTCCAGCGGCGAGAGGCCGTCGGTGCGGGCCTGGCGGGCCGTGTCCAGGACGAACCGGTAGTAGCGGGCGTGGTCCTCCAGCACCCGAGGGAACGACGGGCCGGTCAGGATCGAGCCGTGGCCCGGCACCACCTTCGCCGCCGCGAAACCGGCCAGCCAGTCCAGCGACTTCAGCGCGCCCTCGACCGAACCCATGAAAACCAGCGGCGTAACGCCGTGGAAGATCAGGTCGCCGGTGAACAGCACCGCGGCATCCGGCACCCACGCCACCACGTCGCCGGGCGTGTGCGCGGCGTACCCGGGGTGGTGCAGCTCGACCCGGCGGTCGCCGCTGTGCAAGGTCAGCGAATTCTCCAGCACCACCGTCGGCGCGCGGTGCTCGGTGATGCCCCACTGCGGCACCGGTTCCCACAGCGGCGGCAGGTCCGTGAGCAGCGTGTCCGACAGGATGCCCGCGCGGGTCGCGGAGTGTCCGATGAGGACAGTCGAATTGGGCAGCAGGGCGTTGCCGTGCGTGTGGTCGCCGTGCAGGTGGGTGTTCACCGCGAACCGGATCGGCGCGTCCCCGCCCGCGGCGCGCACCGCGTCCAGGAACCGGCGAGTGCGCTGCGCGGTCGCGCAGGTGTCGACCAGCACGATGCCGTCGTCGCCAAGCACCGCCCCTGCATTGTTGATCCACCAGGAGCCGTCCGGCTGGACCCACGCGTGCACACCAGGGCCGACCTCGGACAGCATCGCGCGGTCGGGGTGGGTGTTCTCGTCGTTCACGGCTGACCTCCCGGCAAGGTTCGGATCCCGGCTTGCAGCGATCATCGAAAGCACCACCCAGTGTGCCCTGCCGGGGCGCCCGCGGTGAGCGGCGCACCGAGATCCGGTCAGTCGGCCCGCGCACGTAGGGTGGAGGCGTGGCCGATCCGTCCACCTACCGACCAGCAGCAGGCACGATCCCGGACGCCCCCGGCGTGTACCGGTTCCACGATGCCGATGGCCGAGTGATCTACGTCGGCAAGGCGAAAAGCCTGCGCAGCAGGCTCTCGTCGTACTTCGCCGACCTCGCCGGGCTGCACCCGCGGACCCGGCAGATGGTCACCACCGCCACCGGCGTGCGGTGGACCGTCGTCGGCACCGAGGTCGAGGCGTTGCAGCTGGAGTACTCCTGGATCAAGGAGTACGACCCGAAGTTCAACGTCCGCTATCGCGACGACAAGTCCTACCCGGTGCTGGCGGTGACCCTGCACGAGGATTTCCCGCGGCTGCACGTCTACCGCGGCCCGCGCCGCAAGGGCGTCCGCTACTTCGGCCCGTACGCGCACGCGTGGGCGATCCGCGAGACGCTCGACCTGCTGCTGCGGGTGTTCCCAGCGCGCACCTGCTCCGGCGGGGTATTCAAGCGGCACTCGCAGATCGGCCGCCCCTGCCTGCTCGGCTACATCGGCAAGTGCTCGGCGCCGTGCGTCGGCCGGGTCTCCGCCGGCGAGCACCGGTCCATCGTCGGGGACTTCTGCGACTTCCTCGCCGGGCACACCGACCAGCTGATGCGCAAGCTGGACAAGGAAATGCAGGCGGCGTCCGCGGAGCTGGAGTTCGAGCGCGCCGCCCGGCTGCGCGACGACCTGGAGGCCCTGCGGCGTGCGATGGAGAAGCAGGCGGTGGTCCTCGGCGACGGCACCGACGCCGACGTGGTGGCCTTCGCCGAGGACGAGCTCGCCGCCGCCGTGCAGGTCTTCCACATCCGCGGCGGCCGGGTGCGCGGCCAGCGCGGCTGGGTCATCGACAAGGTCGCCAATGCTGATGGCACGGAGACCGGCAACTCAGAACTCACCTCGCAGTTCCTCACCCAGTTCTACGGCGAGCAGGCATCGCTGGCCGACCAGGCCGACGCCGGGGGCAGCCCGGTGCCGCGCGAGGTGCTGGTGCCGCAGCTGCCCGACGACTCGGACGTGATCGCCGGTTGGCTCAGCGAGCTGCGCGGCAGCCGTGTCAGCCTCCGGGTGCCGCAGCGCGGCGACAAGCGGGCGCTGATGGAGACCGTCGAGCGCAACGCCAAGGACGCGTTCCAGCAGTACAAGCTGCGCCGCGCCGGCGACCTGACCGCCCGCTCGGCGGCGCTGCAGGAACTCCAGGAGGCGCTGGCGCTGGACACCGCGCCGCTGCGGATCGAGTGCATCGACGTCAGCCACGTGCAGGGCAGCGATGTGGTGGCGTCGCTGGTGGTGTTCGAGGACGGCGCGCCGCGCAAGTCCGAGTACCGCCGCTTCGGGGTCCGAGAGGGTGCCGAGGGCGGCGACGTCGGCTCCATCGACGAGGTAGTGCGCCGCCGCTTCCACCGCTACCTCAGCGAAACGGCGAAGGCCGAGACCCCTGCCGAGCAGACCGGATCGGGTCCCGTCGGCGCGGCGATCGACCCCGAAACCGGCCGCCCGCGCAAGTTCGCGTACCCACCGAACTTGCTGGTGATCGACGGCGGCGCGCCGCAGGCCAACGCCGCCGCCGACGCGCTGACGGAGATGGGCATCACCGACGTCGCGGTCATCGGGCTGGCCAAGCGGCTGGAGGAGGTCTGGTTGCCCGCCGACCCGGACCCGGTGATCCTGCCCCGCAGCAGCGAGGCGCTCTACCTGCTGCAACGGGTCCGAGACGAGGCGCACCGCTTTGCCATCAGCTACCACCGCAAGAAGCGCGCCAAGCGCATGACAAGCTCCACATTGGACGCGATTCCGGGATTGGGCGAAACCCGCCGCACGGCGCTGCTCAAGCACTTCGGTTCGGTGCGCAAACTGCGCCAGGCCGAGGTGGACGAGATCGCCGCGGTCCCCGGGATCGGCCGCCGCACCGCCGAGACCGTGCACTCGGCGCTGGCGGCCGACGCGGAAACCGGGCGACGCCCGGTGCCGGACGACCGGGCAGCGCCCGGCGCCGACAACGCTGAAGGGGAGAGCAGTGACTGAGGAGCAGTCGGGCATCGAGGTCGCCGTCGTCAGCGGCCTGTCCGGAGCGGGGCGCAGCACCGCGGCCAAATGCCTGGAGGACCTGGGCTGGTTCGTGGTGGATAACCTGCCGCCGGAGTTGATCGCGACGATGGTGGAACTGGGGGCGCGCTCCAGCGGCGCGGTCACCCGCGTCGCGGTCGTGATGGACGTGCGCAGCCGCGCGTTCACCGAGGACCTGGGGGCGGTGATCAAGGACTTGGACGCCCGCGGCTACAAGCCGAAGGTGTTGTTCCTGGAGGCCACCGACGAGGTGCTGATCCGCCGGTTCGAGCAGGTGCGTCGCGGCCACCCGCTGCAGGGCGAGGGCCGGCTGGCCGACGGGATCGCCGCGGAGCGGTCGCTGCTGTCCAAGCTGCGCTCCGAGGCGGACCTGGTGCTGGACACCACGAGCCTGTCGGTGCACCAGCTGCGATCCAAGATCGAGGACGCCTTCGGCACCGAGGCCAGTACCCGCACCCGGCTGACCGTGCTGTCCTTCGGCTACAAGTACGGGCTGCCGATGGACGCCGACCTGGTGATGGACTGCCGGTTCCTGCCGAACCCGTTCTGGATCCCGGAGCTGCGCGAGTACAACGGCCTCGACGACGAGGTCCGCAACTACGTGCTCGGCCAGGAGGGCGCGGAGGAGTTCCTGCAGAGCTACCAGCAGCTGCTGCGGCTGGTCGGGGCCGGCTACCACCGGGAGGGCAAGCGGTACCTGACGCTGGCGCTGGGTTGCACCGGAGGCAAGCACCGCAGCGTGGCGCTGGCCGAGGAACTGGCCCGCCGCTTGGCCGAGGATGACGGGATGATGGTCAAGACGGTGCACCGGGACCTGGGGCGCGAGTGAGCGCCCCGCTGCGCGCGGTCGCGCTGGGCGGCGGGCACGGCCTGCAGGCGACGCTGTCGGCGCTGAGCCGCATCACCTCCGATGTGACGGCCGTGGTGACAGTCGCCGACGACGGCGGGTCGTCCGGCCGTCTGCGCCGCGAGCTGGGCATGCTGCCGCCCGGCGACCTGCGCAAGGCGCTCGCCGCGCTCGCCGACACCGACGCCGACGCGCAGCTGTGGTCGACGGTGTTCGAGCACCGCTTCGGAGGCAGCGGGGCCCTCGCCGGGCACGCGGTCGGCAACCTGGTACTGGCCGGGCTGCTAGAAGTGCTCGGCGATCCGGTCGAGGTGCTCGACCACGCCTGCCGGCTGCTTGGCGTGCGGGGCCGGGTGCTACCGATGTCGACGGTGCCGCTGGACATGGCCGCCGACGTCGTCGGGCTGGACTCTGACCCGGAAGCGGTACGCACGATCCGGGGGCAGGTGGCGATCGCCAGTACGCCCGGACGAGTGAAACAGGTCCGATTGCACGCGAACGGCAACGAGGAACCGGCTGCCTGCCCGCAGGCCGTTCGGGCGGTGCTGGACGCCGATCTGGTGCTGCTGGGCCCCGGCTCCTGGTTCACTAGCGTGCTGCCGCACCTGCTGGTCCCGGAGCTGCACGAGGCGTTGGTGACCACTCTCGCGCGCCGCGTTGTGGTGCTCAACCTCGTCCCACAACCGGGGGAGACGGCGGGCTTCTCACCCGAACAGCACCTCGACGTACTCTCGCAGCACGCACCCCGGCTGCGGGTCGACGCGGTGTTGGCCGACGCCGACTCGGCGCCAACCCCTGATCGGCTCCGCGCTGCGGCGGCCGGAATGGGTGCGCAGACTCTGCTGGACAAGATCGCCGCGCCGGCCGTGCCGGGACGGCACGACCCGGGGGCGCTCGCGGCCAGCCTGCGCGCCGCACTGGAGAGGAGGACGGACCGGTGGCGATGACCGCGGCCGTCAAGGACGAGTTGAGCCGGTTGTCGGTGACGAAGACGTGCTGCCGACGGGCTGAGGTTTCCTCGTTGCTGCGCTTCGCCGGCGGGCTGCACATCGTCGCCGGCCGGGTGGTGATCGAGGCCGAGCTGGACAGCGGCTCCACGGCGCGCCGGCTCCGCAAGGAGGTCCACGAGCTGTTCGGGCACACCTCCGACGTGCACGTGATCACCTCCGGCGGGCTGCGCAAGGGCACCCGGTACGTGGTGCGGGTGGTCAAGGACGGGGAGGGCCTGGCCCGGCAGACCGGGCTGCTCGACCCGCGCGGTCGTCCGGTGCGCGGCCTGCCCGCGCACGTCGTCTCCGGCGGCGCCTGCGATTCCGAAGCGGCGTGGCGCGGTGCCTTCCTCGCGCACGGCTCGCTGACCGAGCCGGGCCGGTCCTCGTCGATGGAGGTCACCTGCCCCGGGCCGGAGGCGGCGCTGGCGCTGGTCGGTGCCGCGCGGCGGATCGGCGTGGCGGCGAAGTCGCGCGAGGTGCGCGGCGCGGACCGGGTGGTGGTCCGCGACGGTGATGCGATCGGCGCCCTGCTGACGCGGCTCGGTGCGCACTCCAGCGTGCTGGCGTGGGAGGAGCGCCGGATGCGCCGTGAGGTGCGGGCGACGGCCAACCGGCTGGCGAACTTCGACGACGCCAACCTGCGCCGCTCGGCGCGCGCCGCGGTCGCCGCGGCCGCGCGGGTCGAGCGGGCGCTGGAGCTGCTGGGCCCGACGGCTCCGGACCACCTGACGGTGGCGGGGCGGCTGCGGCTGGCGCACCGGCAGGCATCGCTGGAGGAGCTCGGCCAGTTGGCGGACCCGCCGATGACCAAGGACGCGGTGGCCGGCCGGATCCGCCGGCTGCTGGCGATGGCCGACAAGCGCGCCCGGGAGCTGGGTGTGCCGGACACCGAGTCCGCGGTGACGGCCGAGATGCTGGAGGCGGAGGCCTGACCTCCGCGATCTCAATGAAAATCGAGGTTCCGATTTCCATTGAGCGGATGGGGGCACCGAATCCAGAACCGTTGCAGAGATGCCGATCACGGGTGCGACAGTCACAAGATCGAGGATCCGGCCGGTTCGCGGCGCGTTCACCTGCACTGATGCGGAGGTTGTCGCCGTTGGTTGAGGGCCTGTTGCGGCTGCTGGGAGATATGGCGGTTCGCCGAGGGTGAGGCCGCTCGCCCGCCCGCGTGCGACGGACCCGCTGGCAGATAGGGTGATGTCGAGACCATCAACCTCACCCGCCGCGTCGGCGGCCGGGTCAGTCACGAGGAGAGATCGGCGTGACCGTTCGCGTAGGTATCAACGGCTTCGGTCGGATCGGGCGGAACTTCTGGCGGGCCGCGACCGCCAGTGAGCACGACATCGAGATCGTGGCCGCCAACGACCTGGGCGATGTCGCGACCATGGCCCACCTGCTCAAGTACGACAGCATCCTCGGCCGCCTCGACCAGGAGGTGAAGGTCACCGGTGAGGGCATCGAGGTGGGCGGCAAGCTCATCAAGATCCTCGCCGAGCGCGACCCGGGCAAGCTGCCGTGGGCAGACCTGGGCGTCGACGTCGTCGTGGAATCCACCGGCTTCTTCACCAACGCCGCGGACGCCCGCAAGCACGTGGACGAGGGTGGCGCGAAGAAGGTCATCATCTCCGCCCCGGCCAAGGGCGAAGACCTGACCGTGGTGCTGGGCGTCAACGACGACAAGTACGACGGCTCGCAGACCATCATTTCCAACGCCTCCTGCACCACCAACTGCCTCGCCCCGATGGTGAAGGTGCTCAACGACACCTTCGGCATCGAGCAGGGCCTGATGACCACGGTCCACGCCTACACCGCGGACCAGAACCTGCAGGACGGCCCGCACAAGGACCTGCGTCGCGCCCGCGCCGCCGCGGTCAACGTGGTGCCGACCAGCACCGGTGCGGCCAAGGCCATCGGCCTGGTGCTGCCGGAGCTCAACGGCAAGCTGGACGGCTACGCGATGCGGGTGCCGGTGCCGACCGGTTCGGTCACCGACCTGACCGCGACCGTGCAGAAGGACGTTTCGGTCGACTCGGTCAACGAGGCGTTCAAGACGGCTGCCGCCGATGGCAAGCTCAAGGGCATCCTCAAGTACAACGAGGACCCGATCGTCTCCAGCGACATCGTCACCGACCCGCACTCGACGATCTTCGACGCGCCGCTGACCAAGGTCGTCGGCAACCAGGTCAAGATCGTGGGCTGGTACGACAACGAGTGGGGCTACTCCAACCGCCTAGCCGACCTCGTCGACCTGGTCGCCAAGAAGCTCTCCTGAGGGTTCCATGCTCGTTTTGCGTAGCGGTGCAGGTAGCGCAATCCCAGAAGTGACTGCGGGATTCCCGGCACACGTATGACCAATACGTCGTGTCGGGGCTGTCCTTGCGATAAAGCTTCTGAGGAACCGCCGACGATGCCAGTTGCGCAGATGGGCTAAGCGGCTTCGCCGCTTGCCAGGGCGAGACTCTGAAGGCCCGCATGAGCCGTTCGACAGACCCCGGCTGGTGCGGGCCTTTTCCATAACTGCGTAGGAGCAGACGTGAAGAACCTCGACGATCTGCTGTCCGAGGGCGTTCGGGGTCGGCGTGTTCTGGTGCGCGCCGACCTGAACGTGCCGCTGGACGGCGAGAAGATCACTGACGACGGCCGGGTGCGCGCCTCCCTGCCGACCGTCCGGAAGTTGACCGAGGCCGGTGCACAGGTAGTGCTCACCGCGCACCTCGGGCGCCCGAAGGGCGAGCCGGACCCCAAGTTCTCCCTGGCCCCGGTCGCGCGGCGGCTCGGCGAGCTGCTCGGCGCTGACGTCGCCCTGGCCACCGACCTGGTTGGCGACTCGGCGAAGTCCGTGGTCGCGGGCCTGACCGACGGATCGGTCGCGCTGCTGGAGAACGTCCGCTTCGACGCCCGCGAGACCAGCAAGGACGACGCCGAGCGCGGCGCGCTGGCCGATGAGCTGGCCGCGCTGGTCGGCCCGAACGCTGCCTTCGTCTCCGACGGTTTCGGCGTCGTGCACCGCAAGCAGGCGTCGGTCTACGACGTCGCCAAGCGGCTGCCCGCCTACGCCGGTGGCCTGGTGCTCGCCGAGGTCGAGGTGCTGCGCACCCTGACCGGCGACCCCAAGCGCCCGTACGTCGTGGTGCTCGGCGGCTCGAAGGTCTCCGACAAGCTCGGCGTCATCAAGGCGCTGCTGCCCAAGATCGACAAGCTGCTCATCGGCGGCGGCATGGCTTACACGTTCCTGGCCGCGCAGGGCCACAACGTCGGCAACTCGCTGCTGCAGGAGGACCAGATCGAGTCCACCAAGCAGCTGCTCGCCAGCCACGGCGACAAGCTGGTGCTGCCGGTGGACGTGGTGGCCGCCGACCGCTTCGCCGCTGACGCGGAGAAGCAGGTCGTGGCCGCGGACGCGATCCCGGCCGACTGGATGGGCCTGGACATCGGGCCACGCAGCGTCGAGCTGTTCGCCGGGATCCTCCGCGACTCCGCCACCGTGTTCTGGAACGGCCCGGCCGGGGTGTTTGAGTTCCCGGCATTCGCCGACGGCACCCGCGGTGTCGCGCAGGCCGTCGTGGATTCCGACGCGTTCAGCGTCGTCGGCGGCGGCGACTCGGCCGCCGCGGTGCGAACCCTCGGACTGCCCGAGGACGGCTTCTCGCACATCTCCACCGGCGGCGGTGCGTCGCTGGAATACCTGGAAGGCAAGGAACTGCCCGGAGTGGCCGTCCTGGAAGGTGAGCGCTGAACATGGCCAGGCAGCCACTGATCGCCGGCAACTGGAAGATGAACCTGAACCACCTGGAGGCGATCGCCTTGGTGCAGAAGGTCGCCTTCGCGTTGCCGGAGAAGTACTTCGCCAAGGTCGAGGTGGCGGTGCTCCCGCCGTTCACCGACATCCGCAGCGTGCAGACCCTCATCGACGGCGACAAGCTGCTGCTCAAGCACGGCGCGCAGGACATCTCCGAGCACGAGTCCGGGGCCTACACCGGTGACGTGTCCGGGCCGATGCTGGCCAAGCTGGGTTGCAGCTACGTGGTGGTCGGTCACTCGGAGCGCCGCGAATACCACGGCGAGACCGACGAACTGGTCGGCAAGAAGGTGCGCGCCACCCTCAAGCACGGGATGTCGCCGATCCTGTGCGTCGGCGAGCAGCTGGACGTGCGCGAGGCCGGCGGCCACGTCGAGCACTGCGCCACGCAGCTGATCAACGCGCTCAAGGGCCTCAAGGCCGAGCAGGTGCGCCAGGTCGTGGTGGCCTACGAGCCGGTGTGGGCGATCGGCACCGGCAAGGTCGCCACCGCCGCTGACGCGCAGGAGGTCTGCGCATCGCTGCGGGCGGCGTTGACGGAGAAGTACGGCAAGGAGATCGCCGACGAGGTTCGGGTGCTCTACGGTGGCTCGGTGAAGTCGAGCAACATCGGCGACCTGATCGGCCAGGCGGACGTGGATGGCGCACTGGTCGGTGGCGCGAGCCTCAACGGCGACGAGTTCGCCAAGCTCTCCGCGATGGCGGCCGGCGGCCCGCTGCCGTGATGTTCTAGGAGTGGGGGTGCCCGCGGCCAAGCGAGTTGGTGGAGGGCGCCCCTCACTCCTCGCCCGATCGGCGTGGTGTCCACCCCCTGGGATCCGCCGGGCTCCAGCAGTGTGAGACGGTCCTGGAAGCAAACGGGTGGACGGTGGTCAACTCGCTGTTGGTGGCCCGGTACGCTTGGTTGCGGACCGCTGTGCGAACGAGGACGTGATGACTCTTTTCCTGCAGATCATGTTGATCGTGACGAGTGTGCTGCTGGTGCTGCTGGTGCTGCTGCACCGGGCCAAGGGCGGCGGTCTCTCCTCGCTGTTCGGCGGCGGTATGCAGTCCAACCTGGCCGGTTCCAGTGTGGCGGAGAAGAACCTCGACCGGATGACGTTGTTCGTCATGGCGCTTTGGGTCATCTCCATCATCGGAGTCGGCCTGTTGATCAAGATCGGTTGATCGACCCGGCTCCTAGCCGGTCGATGACCTCGGGCCGCTTGGTGGGTGAGGATGGATGACTGGTGGTAACGCCATTCGCGGCACTCGTGTGGGCTCGGGCCCCACGGTAGGCGAGTCGGAGCGGGGGGAAGCCGCGCCGCGCAAACGGGTCGACTATTGGTGCGCCAACAGGCACCACAGCCGGCAGTCGTTCGCGATGGACGCCGAGGTGCCGGAGGAATGGGACTGCCCGCGCTGCGGACTGCCGGCGGGCTTGGACCAGGAGAATCCGCCCGAGGCGCGGCGAAACGAGCCGTACAAGAGCCACCTCGCGTACGTGAAGGAGCGGCGCAGTGACGCCGACGGGATGGCCATCCTGGAGGAAGCGCTGACCAAGCTCCGCGAACGCAAGGGCCGCTGAATCAACAACCGGGCCGGGTGGGCGAGAAATCGCCCGCCCGGCCCGGTTGTTGTTCGAGGTCAGTCGACGTCGATGTCGTTGACCCGGCGCGCATGGGGTGCAGATGTGGGATGAACAGCTCCGACTCGCATCTGACCACCAGGTGATGAAGTCGCTGGTTGCGGGCACATGTCGAAATCGGAGAATCCGCGGCTGGTCAACGAGTTCACCAGGCGGCACCTCGCGGGCTAGGGATTCGCAGAAGAAAATTCGCCGGACGTGTCGATTTGCGGGGTGCTCGTTCGATGCGTTGGTGAGCGGCCGGAGAGACCGGCGCCACCGACGAGGGAGCTACCCGCGATGCGATTCCTGATGATGGTCAAGGCCAACGAAGACAGCGAAGCCGGCGTGATGCCCGACCAGGAGATCATCAAGGCGATGACCGACTACAACGAGGAGCTGGTCAAGGCCGGCGTGCTGCTGGCCGCCGAGGGGCTGCACCCCAGCTCGAAGGGGTTCCGCACCGAGATCGCCACTGGCGGCGGCCGGACCGTCGTGGACGGTCCGTTCGCCGAGACCAAGGAGCTGATCGCCGGGTTCTGGCTGCTCCAGGTCCGGTCCCGGGACGAAATGCTGGAGTGGGCCAAGCGCTGCCCGGGGCCGGTCGAGGTGCGGCAGGTCTACGCCGCCGAGGACTTCGCGGCGGACGTGCTGACGCCGGAGGAAGCCGAGCGCGAACGCCGGCTGCGCGAAGAGGCGCGCAGGCAAGGCGGTATCGGCTGACGCGCTTGCTGTCCTCGGGGTCGGCGCGCTGAGATGGCGCGGTGACAGGTTCCGAAGTGCACCGCGCCATCGAGGCAGTCTGGCGGATCGAGGCGGCCCGGCTCATCGCCGGCCTGGCGCGGCTGGTGCAGGACGTCGGCCTGGCCGAAGAGCTCGCGCAGGACGCGCTGGTCATAGCCCTGGAGAAATGGCCGGACACCGGTGTACCGCCGAATCCGGGAGCTTGGCTGATGTCTACCGCCAAGCACCGCGCCATAGACCAGCTGCGCCGCAACCAGCGCCTGGAGCGCAAACAGGGGGAACTCGGCCGCGAGCTCGAACACGCCCGGCTCGTCGAGATCGACGTTGCCACCGGTCCGGACTTCGGCGACGACCTGCTGCGCCTGGTGTTCACGGCGTGCCATCCGGTGCTGTCCACCGAGGCGCGCGTGGCGTTGGCGCTGCGCGTGCTGTGCGGGTTGACGACCAAGGAGATCGCCCGCGCGTTCCTGGTGCCGGAGGCGACCATCGCCCAGCGCATCGTGCGGGCCAAGAAAACCTTGGCGCGAAATAAGATTCCGTTCGAAGCGCCGAGCGGTGACGAGTTGACGGCCCGCCTCCCGTCGGTGCTGGAGGTTGTCTACCTCGTCTTCAACGAGGGCTACGCCGCGACCTCGGGCGACGACTGGATGCGGACCGAGCTGTGCGAGGACGCGCTGCGGCTAGGGCGCATCGTGGCCGGGCTCGTGCCGGACGAGCCCGAGGTGCACGGGCTGGCGGCGTTGCTGGAAATCCAGGCGTCCCGCGCCGCTGCGCGCGTCGGGCCGTCGGGCGAGCCGGTGCTGCTGCTGGAACAGGACCGCTCCCGTTGGGACCAGCTGCTGATCAGGCGTGGGCTGGCGGCGCTCGCCCGGGTCGATGAACTGGGTGGCGCGCCTGGTCCGTACGCGTTGCAGGCCGCGATCGCCGCTTGCCACGCGCGGGCGCGGACACCGGAGGAGACCGATTGGGCGCGCATCGCGGCGCTCTACGAGGCGTTGTCCGAGGTGTCGCCGTCGCCAGTGGTGGAACTGAACCGAGCGGTGGCGGTGTCGATGGCGTTCGGTCCCGAGCACGGCCTGCACCTGGTCGACCAGCTGGCCGCCGAAGGATCGCTGCAGGGCTATCACCTGCTGCCCAGCGTCCGCGGCGATCTGCTCGCCAAGCTCGGTCGGCAGGACGAGGCCCGCGTCGAGTTCGAACTAGCCGCGGACCTCGCCACCAACTCCCGCGAACGAACGCTGCTCCTCGAACGCGCCCGCGCCCGGTCCCGTGACTGAGCTCCGGTTTTAATTGGAACTGCGATTCAAGCGCGCGGCGGGGTGTGGCGTTCATCGCGGCGCTGGACGAGGTCCGGCTACTGGTGGGTACGCTCGCCGTTCACGTAGTGGTGACCGGGAGGGCTCATGGCTCAGGCGACGGCTGATCTGGCGGACCGGGAAGGCCCGAAGGTGCGCAGCTGCGACGTGCAGTTCCGCAATCTCGGCGGACGCGCGGCGTTCGAAGGCAGGATCCGCACGGTCGCCTGCTTCCAGGACAACGCCCTGCTCAAGAAGGTCCTGTCCGAGCCGGGCGACGGCCAGGTGCTGGTGATCGATGGCCGCGGCTGCTTGCACACCGCGCTGATCGGCGACGTGATCGCCGAGATCGGCCGCTCCAGCGGTTGGAGCGGGGTCATCATCAACGGCGCGGTGCGGGACTCGGCGGTGCTGGCCGGGATGGAGTTCGGCGTCAAGGCGTTGGGCACCAACCCGCGCAAGAGCACCAAGACCGGTGAGGGCACCGTCGACGAGGTGGTCGAGCTCGGCGGAGTCCGGTTCGTCCCCGGCGAGTACGTGGTGTCCGATCAAGACGGCGTCGTGGTGATCACCGAGCCGTAGCGCCTGCGGGTCGCGAGTCAGGGCGGTTGGGCGCGTCCGCTCCGACCGTTTGATGACCATGTGTCACGCAATGCCCGATTGGGTTAGTTTGGCGCGAATTGGCGCCGCGTCGCGGGCTACCAGGTCTGCGGGGCCGGTGTCCCCGAGGCGCGCGGCGCCTTCGTCAGGTTCACCCGTCGATTTATCGCATCGTTATTGCGGCGAGGTTTGCGCGTTACGATCATTCCCGAAATCTGTTCCGGAAAATGATTCGACAACGGTTACCTGCTCCCATTGGGGTAATGTCCGGTTGCACCCATTTGTGATTTGTTTTCTACCGTTGCGTTCCAATAATCTTCGTGGCGAGATGGCGGGGGTGTCCGAGCTGGTACGGGAGGAAGCGATACATCGCCGGACACGGGTCTTTCGGCCCGTTCTTCCGGCTGCTCACGTCGTCCGCCGCAAAATGCTCCAGGAATACGAACGGGAGAAGAGTTGAACTACGGAACCGCGCTTCGCGGGGAAATCCTGTCCGAGGAGATCACTCCGCTAATCGGTGTCTACGACATGTTCTCAGCCTCGATTTCCGCCAAGCACTATTCCGGAATGTTCATTTCCGGTTTCGGCTTCGCCGCCTCGTATTACGGTTTGCCCGACATCGGATTCATCGCGTGGCCGGACATCGTCGGTTTCGTGCAGCGCCTGCGGCTCGCCTTCCCGCAGCAGCACCTCCTGGTGGACATCGACGACGGTTACGTCGACCCCGAGGTGGCCTGCCACGTGATCGAGCAGCTGGAACTGACCGGCGCCTCCGGCGTGATCCTGGAGGACCAGAAGCGGCCCCGCCGGTGCGGCCACGTCGACGGCAAGCAAGTGCTCCCACTGGAGCAGTACCTCGACAAGCTCGAACTCGTCCTCTCCACCAGGCGTGACCTCGTGGTGGTCGCCCGCACGGACGCCACCGAGGAGAAGGAGATCCTGCGGCGCGCCGAGGCCCTCTCCGAGACCGACGCGGACGTGCTGCTGGTGGACGGGGTGCGCAGCATCGAGTGGATCGAGAAGGTCCGCAAGGTCATCGGCGACAAGCCGTTGCTGTTCAACCAGATCGCGGGCGGGAAGTCGCCGCGCGTGTCGCTGCCGGAACTGCAGGACCTCGGGGTCGACGTCGCGATCTACAGCACCCCGTGCCTGTTCGCCGCGCAGCAGGCGATCGACGAGGCGCTCAGCGAACTGCGCAGGCAGGACGGGCGGTTGCCGGAGGTGCGGGACGGCCGGGGCGGCATCGCGGCCGCGCAGGGCCTTTTGGAGCACAACATCAGCAGGCACCACTCGAAGCGCGTCCCGCTGGGCGTGTGATCGGGAGGTGAACATCCGCATCCACCGGCCGGCCGCGGCATCCGGCGCGCCCGGCCGGTGGTCGCTCACGACCGGGGAGTTGAACTCTCGATGACCAGGATTCTCGCCCGAGCGCGCCCGGACCCGTACGTCGTCGCACTGCTGCTGGTGGCGGTGACAGCCGTGCTGGTGCCCGTCCGCGGCGAGCCGGCCCTCGTCCTGGACCAGGCGGTCAAGGTGGCGATCGGGTTCCTGTTCTTCCTCTACGGGGCCCGGTTGTCGACCGCCGCGGCCTTGGAGGGGCTGCGGAACTGGAAGCTCCACGTGGCCACCCTGACGACCACGTTCGTCCTCTTTCCGCTGCTCGGCATGGCCGCTTCGGTGCTGGTGCCGGCGGCGCTGCCGCAGTCGCTGTACCTCGGGGTGCTGTTCCTGTGCCTGCTGCCGTCGACGGTGCAGTCGGCGATCACCTTCACCTCGTTGGCAGGCGGGAACGTGGCCGCGGCGATCTGCGGATCGTCGTTTTCCAACCTGCTCGGCGTGCTGTTCACGCCGCTGCTGGTGGGGCTGCTGATGACCAGCAGCACCGGCGGTTTCACCGTGCAGGCGGTGCGCGACATCGTCCTGCTGCTGCTCGTGCCCTTCTGCACCGGACAGTTACTGCGGCCCTTGGCAGGGGAATGGATCCGCCGCCGCGCCAAGGTGCTCGGGTTCCTGGACCGCGGCGTCATCCTCGCCGTGGTGTACCTGGCGTTCAGCGAGGGAACGGTTTCCGGTGTCTGGCAGCGGCTCAGCCCGGCGGGATTCGGCGTGCTCATCGTCGTCGACGGCGCGCTGCTCGCCGCGGCGCTCGTCGGGACCGTGCTGCTCGCGCGTTGGTTCGGGTTCTCCCGCGGCGACCGGATCGTGCTGGTCTTCTGCGGTTCTAACAAGAGCCTGGCCAGTGGGCTGCCGATGGCCTCGGTGCTGTTCGGGAGCGCGGAGTTGGGGTTGATGGTGCTGCCGCTGATGGTCTACCACCAGATGCAGCTGATCGGGTGCGCCTGGCTGGCCCGCCGCTTCGCCAAGCAGGCGGCCGAACCCGTCGGCGTCGGCTGACGCCTCGACCGAGATCGTCTACTGGAAAGGAGTTCTGCAATGCGGCTTTTCGGTCTTTCGGCGGGTCTCGCAACGATGTCCGGGGTCCTGCTGGCCGCCGCTGCCGGGACGGCGCACGCCGGACCCAGCAGCGATGGGCACAGCGACACGCGGGGCGTCGCGCTCGTCCAGTTCAGCAACAACGGCGACAGCCTGATCGAGGTCGACCGGACGCTCAACTTCAACTCCGGCGATGGCAGCGCCGGATCCGACAACGACAACTGACCGACCGTCCACACCCTCGCGTCCGGTGTGGCCCGCTACCGGTCCGCGTAGTGCTCGCGGACCAACCGGGCCATGGCTTCGGCGGCGTTGGTGGTCAGGGACTTGGCGCTGAAGTAGATGTCGCCATTGACGCCGCGGTGCTTGCTGTTGAGCGTCAGGTGAGCGGAAAGCTCCCCGGGATCGGTCCAGCCCTCGCGGCCGACCCGGTACGCCGCCTGGCCGATGTAGAGGTCCACGCCGGTGCCCGAGACCGTCTTGGACCACCAAGGGATCAGGGCGGCGTAGTCGGCGGCCGGGTGGCCGATCTGCCAGTAGACCTGCGGGGCGATGTAATCGACCCAGCCCTCGCGCACCCACTTGCGGCTGTCGGCGTAGATCGCCGAGTACGACTCCAGGCCCTTGGTGTCCGAGCCGGCCGGGTCGCTGGCGGCGTTGCGCCAGATTCCGAACGGGCTGACGCCGAACGCCGCGTCCGGCTTGGCCCGGTGCACCCGGGCGTCCAGGCCGGACACCAACTGGTCGACGTTGTGCCGCCGCCAGTCCGCGATGTCGGCGAAGTCCTTGCCGTGCTCGGCGAAAGTCTTCTCGTCCGGGATTTGCTGGCCCCCGACCGGGTACGGGTAGAAGTAGTCATCGAGGTGCACGCCATCGACGTCGTAGTTCTCGACCGCGTTCATGATCGCGTCGGTCACGAACGCGCGGGCCAGCGGCACGCCGGGGTCGTAGTACAGCTTGCCGCCGTAGGCGAACGTCCACTCCGGGTGCCGGCGCGCCGGGTGTTCCGGGACGAGGGCCTGCGGATCGTCCGTCATGCTGATCCGGTACGGGTTGAACCAGGCGTGGAACCGCAGGCCCCGCTTGTGCGTCTCGTCGATCATGAACCGCAGCGGGTCGTAACCCGGGTCCTGGCCCTGCCTGCCGGTCAACCAGTGCGACCACGGCTCGAGCGGCGACGGCCAGAAGGCGTCGGCCGTCGGCCGAACCTGGACGAACACGGCGTTGAGCTTGTTCGCGACGGCCTGGTCGAGCAGCTTGCGGTACTCGTCCTGCTGCGCAGCGACGGAAAGCCCCGGCTTGCTCGGCCAGTCGATGTTCTCGACACCGGCGATCCACATCCCGCGCATCGCGGTGCTCGGCGCCTTCGCCGCGGCCCCGGTGGTGCCGAGGACCCCGAGGAGGATCGCCACCAATCCCAGCGCCAAGCCCAACACGTCCGCCCGGAGCCGACGCAATCCCTGAGTGCGGGTCATCCCAGCTCGCCTTCGCCACTGATCGACAACTGCGCGCCACAGGGTACGACCACGGCGCTTCCGGCGCTGAAGTGGCGAGGATTACCACGTCACCTGATCCGGTCGGTCCTGGCAGGCCGAAGGTCCGAATTGGCGGGTTCGTCGCGTGCCAGGAAGCGCCGAAAGGCGAAGGGCACCTCCGGTCGGCCTTCGCCGGCCGAAGGTGCCCTTTCACCCTTGGCGGGATCAGCCTCTGGTGGGGATGGCCGATGCTGCGGTCCGGTCGAGGAGCCAGAGGGTCAGGTCCCGGCCGTGGGCTCCCGCTGCAGGGATGTCCGCCGGCTTCGCGCCGCCCAGCGCCGCTGCCACCGGCCCCGCCTTCGCTGAACCCGTGGTCATCAGCCACACCTCGGACGCCGCCTGGATCGCCGGCAGCGTCAGGGAGATCCGCGTCGGCGGCGGCTTCGGGCAGTCGTGCACGCCCACCACCGTCAGCCCGGATTCCTGCACGTACGGCGTTTCCGGGAAAAGCGACGCCGTGTGCCCCTCTTCGCCTACGCCGAGCAGCAGCACGTCGAAGCGGGGCACCGCGATGTCGGTCTCCCGCGAGGCCGTGGTCGCCAGCACCTCCGCGTAGTGCGCCGCCGCCGCGTCGGCGTCCGGTCCGAACTTGCCGTCCGACGGGGCCATCGGATGCACCCGTTCCGGGTTGACCGGCACGTGGTCCAGCAGGGCGTGTCGAGCCTGAGTCTCGTTGCGGTCCGGGTCGCCGTAGGGCAGGAACCGCTCGTCGCCCCAGTACACGTCCACGTTCGCCCAGTCCACCGCGTCGCGGGCGGGGGAACCGTTGACCTGTTCGAGCACGCCGATGCCCGTGCGGCCACCGGTGAGCACCACCGACGCCACACCGTGCGCGGCCTGCGCGTCGACGATCTTGGTGATCAGCCGGGCGGCCGCAGCGGCCGCGAGCAGCTCGCCGGTGGAGTGCACGACCACTTCCGGCCGGGTCATGAACCGGCCTCTGCGGACTCGGTCTGCGCCGCCGGTTCTTCCTCGCCGCGGACGATCGCGTCCAGGCCCTGCAGAGTGGCCTCGTAGATCTCGTCCGGGTCGAGGCGGCGCAACTCTTCGGTGAGGCAGTCGCGCACCTCGCGGCGCTGCAACGACACCCGCCGGTCCGGCTGGCCCGGCTGGGTCAGCGTCCCGACCTTGCCGTCCGGGCGGACGATCTCCACGTTGCCCGACGGGCGCTCCAGCATCGCCGAGACGATGCCCGGCCCATTCGGGTGTTCAAGCCGGCGCACCGGGATTCCCAGGTAGCTGGCCAGCCACGCGGCCAGCAGGTCGGTCGACGGAGAGTCCGCCGAGCCGGTAACCGTGGCGGCCGTGGCGGCCTCGTGCGGCGGCAGGTCCAGCGCCGCCGCCAGCATCGCGCGCCACGAGGTCAGCCTGGTCCAGGCCAGATCCGTGTCACCGTCCGCATACGACTTCACGCGCTTGTGCAGCGAGGCGATCGGGTCCGCTTCGGCCGCCGCGTCGGTGATCCGGCGGTGGGACAGCGCGCCGATCGGGTCCTTCGCGGGGAACTCCGGGGCGTCGGTGGGCCACCACGCCACGACCGGCGCGTCCGGCAGCAGCAGCGGCACCACGGAGCCGGCGCCCTCGTCGGCCAGCGGCCCGTACAACCGCAGCACGATGACCTCCGAGGCCCCCGCGTCGCCGCCGATGCGGATCTGGGCGTCCAGCCTGGGCGCGGCCTGCCGCGCCCCGCTGGCCACCACGATCACCCGGCACGGGTGCTCCCGGCTGGCGTCGTTGGCGGCCTGGATGGCCTTCTCCACCTCGGTGCCGTCACCGATGACGATCACCAGCGTCAGCACCCGGCCCAGCGCGACGGCACCGCCGGTCTCTCGAAGTTCCACCAGCTTCTTGTTGACCTGCGAAGTGGTGGTGGACGGCAGATCGATGATCACGGTCGCCTCCAGACGCGTCCGGTTCGGGCCAGCATCGCGTTTGCCGACGGCGGACCCCACGTCCCGGCCCTGTACGGCTCGGGCTTGTCCTTGGCTGCCCAGTGGTCCAGCACGGGGTCGAGGATCTGCCAGGACAGCTCGACTTCCTCGTTGACCGGGAACAGCGACGGCTCGCCGAGCAGCACGTCCAGGATGAGCCGCTCGTAGGCCTCCGGCGAGGACTCGGTGAACGCGTGCCCGTAGCCGAAGTCCATGGTCACGTCGCGCACCTCCATCGAAGTGCCCGGCACCTTCGCGCCGAAGCGCATCGTGATGCCCTCGTCCGGCTGCACCCGGATCACCAGGGCGTTCTGTCCGAGCTCCTCGGTCATCGTGCTGTCGAACGGCAGGTGCGGGGCGCGCTTGAACACCACCGCGATCTCGGTGACCCGGCGGCCCAGCCGCTTGCCGCTGCGCATGTAGAACGGCACCCCGGCCCACCGCCTGCTCGCCACCTCCAGGGTGATCGCCGCGTAGGTCTCGGTGATCGAGTCGGACGCGAAACCGCCCTCCTCGTGCAGGCCCGGCACCAGCGAACCGCCCTGCCAACCGCCGGTGTACTGGCCGCGGGCCGTGGTCTGGTCGAACGGGCCGACCGGCTTGGTCGCCGACAGCACCTTGATCTTCTCCGCGCGCAGGTCCTGCGGGGAGAAGGAGACCGGCTCCTCCATCGCGGTGAACGCCAGCAGCTGCAGCAGGTGGTTCTGGATCACGTCGCGGGCCGCGCCGATGCCGTCGTAGTAGCCGGCGCGCCCGCCCAGGCCGATGTCCTCGGCCATGGTGATCTGCACGTGGTCCACGTAGTGGGCGTTCCAGATCGGCTCGAACAGTTGATTCGCGAAGCGCAGCGCCAGGATGTTCTGCACCGTCTCCTTGCCGAGGTAGTGGTCGATGCGGAACACCGACTCCTCGGGGAACACCTCGTTGACGATGCCGTTGAGCTGCTGCGCGCTCTCCAGGTCGTGGCCGAACGGCTTCTCGATGACCACCCGCCGCCAGCTGTCGCCGGACTGGTCGGTCAGCCCCGAGCGGGACAGCTGCTTGAGCACCGTCGGGAACGCCGAGGGCGGCACCGACAGGTAGAACGCGTGGTTGCCGCCGGTGCCGCGTTCGGCGTCGAGCTGCTTGACCGTCTCGGCGAGCCGGTCGAAGGCGCCGTCGTCGTCGAACGAACCCGGCACGAACCGGATGCCCTCAGCCAGCCGGTCCCAGACGTTCTGGTGGAACGGGGTCCGCGCGTGCTCCCGGACCGCGTCGTAGACGACCTGGCCGAAGTCCTGGTCGGCCCAGTCGCGGCGGGCGAAGCCGGTCAGCGCGAAGCCCGGTGGCAGCAGGCCCCGGTTGGCCAGGTCGTAGATCGCCGGCATCAGCTTCTTGCGGGAAAGGTCACCTGTCACGCCGAAGATCGTTAACCCGCACGGGCCAGCGATCCGCGGCAGCCGCTTGTCCCGCGGATCGCGCAGCGGGTTGTGCCACTGTTCGCTTCGAGTCACGCCCGGTCCTCCAAAGAGCGCAGGTCTTGCACGGCCTTGACCAGCTCGACGAGCCCGGCCGCCCGGTCGGTGAGGTGCAGTCGCAGCACCGGCCGGTTGCGGTCGGCGAGCACCTGGCAGTCGCCGAGCGCCTGGGCGCGCTGCAGCCCGGCCAGAGTGTACGGCCGGTCCGGGACCTCCAGGTCCTCTTCGGCCGCACCGGTGATCTGCAGGAACACGCCGTTGTGGTGGCCGCCCTTGTGGTACTGGCCGGTGGAGTGCAGGAACCTCGGTCCCCAGCCGAAGGTCGTCTGCAGCCCGGTGCGGCGCGCCAACTCGGGGCGCAGCACCGCGGTCGAGGCGTCATCGAGGCGGTCCAGGTACGCCTGGACGGCGAGGTAACCGCCCTTCGGCGCGGTGGACAGGAAGGCCCGCAGCGCCTCGGTCACGTTGCCGACGCCTGCAGTCAGCCAGTCGCCGGAGGGGTGAACCTCGATCGCGCCGTCGACCAGCGCCGCGGTCGCGGGCGGACCGCCGGCCGGGCCGTCCAGCAACGCCCGAGCGGCCTTCTTCGCGGCCTCCACGTCCGGCTGGTCGAAGGGGTTGATGCCCAGCAGCCGACCGGCCACCGCGGTGGCGAACTCCCACAGCAGGAACATGCCGCCCAGCGGGCCCGCGGTGCTGATCCGCGCGCCGTCGACGGCCGGCCCGACGGCCACGGTCGTCGCGTCGGCACCGGCGTCGGCGAAGCCGGGGGCGTCGATGTTCTCGACGACGACCGGCAGCAGGCCGGTGCCGTTCTTGCCGGTGGACTCGGCGATCAGCTGCTCGACCCAGTCGCCGAAGCCCGCGATGCCCGAGCCGGTGTCGGCGAAGACGACCTTCTCGGCGCCATTGGCGTGCGCCGCACCCAGCGCCGCGCCCAGCTGCAACGCCGGGTTATCGGTGTCCTCGGTGCTCAGCCGCCGGAACGCCGCAGCGGCGTCGTCCAGCAGCGCCGCGACGTCGGCACCGGCCAGCCCAGCGGGCACCAGCCCGAAGGCGGTCAGCGCCGAGTAGCGGCCGCCGACGTGCGGGTCGGCGGTGAAGACCTTGCGGTAGCTCGCCTCGCGAGCCATCGACTCCATCGGCGAACCGGGGTCTGTGACCACGATGATGCGGGTCACAGGATCGATTCCGTTTTGCGTGAAAGCCCACTCGAAGATCCTGCGGTGGCTGTCGGTCTCGACGGTGGTCCCGGACTTCGAGGAGACGACCAGCACGGTGCGGTCGAGGTCACCGGCCAGCGCGTCCGCGACCTGCCCGGGGTCGGTGGTGTCCAGCACGACCAGCGGTACGCCGGCGGTCGCGGTGATCACCTCCGGAGCCAGCGACGAGCCACCCATCCCGGCCAGCACGATGCGGTCCAGGCCCTCGGAGTGCAGTTCGGCGCGCAGCGCGTCGATCTCGGCGAGCAGCGGACGCGAGCTTTCGTGCAGCGTCGTCCAGGACAGCCGGATGGATGCCTCGCTCTCGGCGTCCGGACCCCACAGCGTGGCGTCCTGGGCGGCGAGCTTGCCGGCAACCTCATCGGCGGCCAGATCCTCGACCAGCGGTCGGGCCTCGGACGCTAGCGCCACATCGGAAATGTCGACGGAGGTTTCGGTTGCCATTTACTTCCTTCAGCGCTCGATCCAGTTGGACTCGAACCCTAGTTCGATCCAGTCGATCCTGGGTTCGATCTTGGAAGCCAACTTCGTGCGACCACAGTGTCGCCGATCTGGGCCGGTGCGGCAGGTGCGCACCGGCCCGGATTTCCCGGAGAATTCGGCAGTTGTTTACTTCGCCTGGTCCAGCTGCTGGCCCACGGTCTCCAGCAGTTCGGTCCAGGACTTCTCGAACTTCTTGACGCCCTCGCTCTCCAGCACCGCGAACACGTCGTCGAGGTCGATGCCGATCTTGGCGAGGTCGTCGAAGACCTGCTGCGAGGCGGCGGCCGTGCCGGTGACAGTGTCGCCGCGCACGTCGGCGTGGTCGGCGGTGGCCTTCAGGGTCGCCTCCGGCATGGTGTTCACCGTGTTCGGCGCGACCAGCTCGTCCACGTAGCGCGTGTCGGAGTAGGCCGGGTCCTTCACCCCGGTGGACGCCCACAGCGGACGCTGCGCCTTCGCTCCCGCGGTCTCCAGCGCCTTCCAGCGCTCGGTGCCGAAGACCTCCTCGTAGGCCGCGTAGGCCAGCCGCGCGTTGGCGATCGCTGCCTTGCCGCGCAGCTCCTCGCCACCGGCGAACTTCTCCAGCCGCTTGTCGATCTCGGTGTCCACCCGGGACACGAACAACGACGCGACCGAGGAGATCTGGGCGACGTCGTGACCGCCTGCCTTGGCCTGCTCCAAGCCGGCCAGGAAGGCGTCCATCACGTCGCGGTAGCGCTGCACCGAGAAGATCAGCGTGACGTTGACGCTGATGCCCTCGGCGAGCACGCGGGTGATCGCGGGCAGGCCCTCCACGGTTGCCGGGATCTTGACCATCAGGTTCGGCCGGTCCACGGCCTTCCACAGGTCCACGGCCTCGGCCACGGTGCGCTCGGTGTCGTGCGCCAGCCGCGGGTCGACCTCCAGCGAGACCCGGCCGTCGACACCGCCGGTGGACTCGTAGACGCTGCGGAAGATGTCCGCCGCGTCCCGGACGTCCGCGGTGGTCAGCTCGCGCACCGTGTCGTCCACGCTCGCGCCGCGGGCCGCCAGCTCGCGCACCTTCTCGGTGTAGTCGGCGGCGTTGGACAGCGCGTTGGCGAAGATCGTCGGGTTGCTCGTGACGCCGACGACCGCCTGGTCGGTGATCAGCCCGGCGAGGTTGCCCGAGGAGATCCGCTGCCGGGACAGGTCGTCCAGCCAGATCGAAACCCCGGCCTCGCGCAGCGCCTTGAGGTTCGGGTTGGTGGTCAAAGGAATTCCTCCGCTCACGCCTAGTGGGCGTTGTTTAGAGCCTCTAGGTAATCGTGATCTTGTTTTGAAGCGGCGTCAGCCGCGTAGCCCACCCTCGCAGCGGGTTCTCAGGCGCTTCTTGGCGAGGACAGCCTCTCCGAGGAGGGGTCCCACAGTCCAGGGAGCGTCTGAGTTTCCGCTGGGTGACCACCTACGCAAAACTAATTTGTCAAGCCTTTTCCAGGCTGCGTCGGGCCGCCGCGACAACTGCGTCGACGGTGATGCCGAACTCGTTGTAAAGGGTCTTGTAGTCGGCCGAGGCGCCGAAGTGCTCGATGGACACCGATTCACCTGCGTCCTTGACGAACCGGTACCACGGCATGGCGATGCCGGCTTCCACCGAGACGCGGGCCTTGACCGCACCCGGTAGCACCTGCTCGCGGTAGGCCTCGTCCTGCGCGTCGAACCACTCGACGCAAGGCATCGACACCACGCGGGTGGCAATACCGTCGGCCTCCAGGAT
>NZ_JBSFLZ010000028.1:0-61958 GCF_053599315.1 Saccharopolyspora sp. NPDC000995 | reverse complement strand
GGCCTGCTGGCGCGACAAAACCTGCTACAACCCTGCCACCCACCAAACCACAAACAAGATCAACAAAGACCAAGGGTTGACTTAGGAAACTCATCAGATCACCCCCTTCTCGCGCAGCGCGGCGATGCGCTCGTCGTCGAGATCGGCGAGTGCCCGCAAGACCGTGTTGGCGTGCTCACCGACCTTCGGCGCGAGCCCACGTGGCTCAGTGGGCGTGGCGGTGAGCTTGATGGGCGAGCCGAACATGCGCAGCTGCCCGAACTCCGGGTACTCGACGTCGACGATCATGTCGCGCGCGGCGATCTGCGGGTCCTCGACGACCTCACCGATGTTCTTGATCGCGCTCAACGGCACGGCGTCACCGACGATCTCCTCCAACTCGGTCTTTGTCTTGTCCTCGAACCACTTCTGCAGCAGCGTCCGGACCCTTCGTTCGTAGACCTCGGGTACGAATCGCTTCGCCATGGTGTCGATTTCGGGGTCGTCAGCGAGCTCGGGCTGACCGAAGAGGTGGCAAGACAAGCGCCAGAACTTGTCGGTATAGCCGCCGAAGAACACGAACCCGTCCTTGCACGGGTAGAGCTCGTAGGGCTTGACGAAGGGATGTTCGTTGCCCAGCGGTCCGGGGACCTTGCCTTCGACGGTGTAGGACACGACAGCGTTCTCCGTGAGGCTGAGCACCGAGTCCTGTTGGGACACATCGACCAGCTGTCCCTCGCCCGTCTTTTCGGCGTGCCGCAATGCGGCCAGGGTGCCGATGACGGCGTACAGCGTCGCGGACAGGTCGCCAATGATGGTGCCGACGCGGGCGGGTGGCTGGCCCTCGAACCCGTTCATCGACCACAGACCGCCGGTGGCCTGCGCACTGTTGTCGTAAGCGGGCCGGCGCCGGTACGGTCCGGTCTGGCCGTAGCCGGAGATCGCCGTGTACACCAGGCGCGGGTTCTCCCCCCGCAGCACGTCGTAGCCGACGCCGAGCTTGTCCATCGTGCCCGGCCGGAAGTTCTCGACCAGGACGTCGGCGCGTCGCACCAGCTTCTTGAGCAGATCCTTACCGTCCTCAGTGGACAGATCGATGGTGAGGCCGAACTTGTTCCGGTTGTACTGCGCGAAGAACGCGCTGAACTCCTCGTCCGGTCCGCCCGGCTCACCGGACGAGGAGGTCAGCTTCGGCGGGAAGTCCCGGGTGTAGTCCGGTTCCTTCGGGTTCTCGATCTTGATCACGGTCGCGCCGAGGTCGGCCAGCAGCATCGAGCAGAACGGGCCCGCCACGACCCGGGTGATGTCCAGAACCACGATGCCGCGCAGCGCGCCCCGGGACAGCCCGCCAGGCAGCATGCCCACGATCGTGTCGTCGTTGATGGTCATGTTCGTCCCTGATCCGTAGGTGGTGGCTCGTCAGCTCGCGGGCGCATCCACCCGAACGCGGGCCTCCAGGAGGGTTCCACACGAGGGACTGTAGAACTCGTCGATCAGCACGCGGCGGCCCTCGGTGCGCGGGCGGACCCGGACTCCGTACTCGGCCAACCGCTCGGCGGCGACGTAGGTGACCTTCCGCGCCTCGCCGCGCCAGTCTTCGCCGGTGCCCAGGCGGGCGCCGCTAGCGGGCACGTACCAGCCGTCGCCGTCGCGGCGGGGCGCGGAGGACCCGGCCGGCGAATTCAGCGGAACCTGCTGGGCGGGGGTGCTGCCGAGGCGTTCCTGGCGCATCGCGGTGCGGGCTCGCCGGGTGGCGGCCTCGTCGACGGTGCCATCGGTGACGATCACGCCGTAGGTGCGCTGCGCGGTCTCGCCGGTCACATAGCCGTCGCGGACGTCGGCGGCGACGAGCTGCGGGGCGCGCAGCAGCGGGTCGCCGTAGCCGCCTCCACCGGCGATCCACTGCACGAACACGTCTCCGGCGCGAATCCTGACCGATTGCTGGTTGATCTCCAGCAACTCCCGGTCCGGCGCGCTCAGCGTGTCCGGGGCGGGCACCAGGCCATCGGCGAGCAGCCGGGCGACATCGGTCTGGCGCCAGACCTCGTGGCCGCTGCCGCCGCCGGGCAAGCCGCCGCCGAAACCGTCGGAGACGACCTGGGCGTTCGGGGCGAACACCGTCTGCGTGACCTCCCCGGCGCCGTGCAGCGTCCACGCGAAACGCAGGCCCAGCCCACCGCGGTGGGCGCCGTGCCCGGCGCTTTCGGTGTTGAGCTGCTTCCACAGGTAGAGCACCGGGTAAAGCATCTCGTTCATCTCGACGTCGGGCAGCATGTTGTTGACCTGCGTCATCATCCCCGCGCAGTCGAGCCCGTCGCGGTCCGGCTGGGCGCCGGCCCCCATACCACCGCCGTCCATGTTGAACAGCACGAAGTACTCGCCGTCATCGGTGGTGCCCGCGGAGATCCCGCCGGTCCACGAGTCGCCCCACACTCCCTGGGTTCGGTCGCGGATGGTGTCGTCGTCGCTGCGACGGCAGGCGTCGTTCATCAGCTTCGTGACGACACGGCTGACCCGGGCGCCGGTGGTGAGGTGCCCGTTGCTGATCGGTGCCGGGGGCCGGGGATTCACGATCGACCCGGGCTCGGCGAAGATGTCGAACGCGGTCATGACGCCTTCGTTGAACGGGACGTCCCAGGCGAGGATCGGCACGATGGCGGTCGCCACGCTGCCGACCAGCGCACCGTAGCTGCAGTTGACGAAACCGTCGGTCTGCTCGCTGGAGCCGGTGAAGTCGAAGGTGATCTGGTCGTCGCGTTTGGTCATGGTGCACGCGACGCGGTACAGCTCGTCGACGTGTCCGTTGTGCTCGGTCCACTCCTCGGCGGTGTAGGTGCCGTCGGGAATGCGGGCAATCCGGTCGCGCACGACCTGCTCGGCCAGCTCGAACGACAGCCTCGTGTAGTCGCGGAACTGCTCGATCCCGAACTCCTCGATCGTGCTCAGCAGACGCCGGATACCGGTGTTGTTGCTCGCCACCAGGCTGCGCACGTCGTTCCAGAACAGCGCGGGCACGCGAACGTTGTTGAGCAGGATCCGGCGCACCCACTCGACGGGCTCGCCCCGCTCGAAGATCTTGACGCCGGGCGGCAGTCGCAGCGCCTCGGCGTAGCAGTCGTGGGCACCGGGCGCGAACCCGCCGGGCGTCATGCCACCGACGTCGACCAGGTGCGCTTGCGACTGAGCCCAGCCGATCAGCTCGTCGCCGTGGAAGATCGGCGAGATCACGTTGGTGTCCGGCGGGTGGCTCGCGCCCGCGGTGTGCGGGTCGTTGCAGATGAACGCGTCGCCGGGCGCGAGCGGCTCGCCCTCGATCGCCTTGACCAGGTTCTGCACAGCGACGCTGCCAGAGCCGATGTGGAACTGGACATAGTCCGAGTAGGCGTAGATGCGGCCGGTGGGGTCGAACAGTGCGGTGTTGAAGTCACCGGCCTCGGTGATCACCGGCGAGCCCGACGAACGGATCATCGCGATGCCCATCTCCTCCACGATGGAGTCCAGTCGCATGCGGATCACTTCGAGGGTGACGGGGTCGAACCCGTCGGGCAGCGTGCGCGGGGTGCTGGTCATGGTCGTCTCCTTTGACGGGCGGGGGTCAGCGGTCGGCGAGGAGCAGCAGGAAGTCGCCGCTGTCGGTGAGTTCGACGGTGGCGCCGGTGGGCACGTAGACCGTGGTGTCGGGCTCCTCCAGCAGACACGGACCGGTCGCCCGACCGAGCGCACCGAACCCGCGGTGCACGTCGATCTCGACGCGCTTGCCGGTGAGCGGCTCGATCACGTCGCGGCGAGTGAGCTCGTGGCGCTCCTCGCCGGTGCCCGCGACCTGCTCCACCGTCTGCACGTCGCTGCGGCCGATGGCCCGGACCCGCGAGTTGACCAGCAGGATCTCGGCCTCGGTCCAGGCCGTGCCGGCACCGAACTCTTCCTCGTAGTCGGCGATGAACTGGGCGCGCAGCGCGTCCTTGTCCGCCTCGCCGAAGGTGCCCGCAGCCAGGCGGGTGGTGACCTCGAAGATCTGGCCCACGAACTTCATGTCCGCCTCGCGGTGCAGCTCGCGTCGGCCCTCAGGGATCCCCTCGGCCTCGAACCATGCTCGTGCGCGTTCCTCGAGGGCGGCGAACTCCTTGTCGAGCGCCGCGGCGGGCTGGTCCATCGTCCACGGGCTCGTCTGCACCGCGGAGAACACCGAGTCGGCGTGCATGAGGCCGTGCGCTGAGAAGACCGCGGCGTCGCGCGGAATCACGACCTCGCGGACCCCGGCCTCGGCGGCGATGCTAGCCGCGAACAGCCCGCACGCGCCGCCGAAGCCGACGAGGGTGAACTCGCGCGGGTCGTGGCCGCGGTTCACGGTGATCTTGCGCAGCGCGTTGGCCATCTGCGACGTCGCCAGCCGGTACATGCCTTCGGCCGCCGCGTCCTCGGTGATGCCCAGCGGCTCGGCCACATGCTTGCGCAGTGCAGCCCGCGCCTGGTCCTCGTACAGGGGGACGGTGCCGCCGAGGTAGTAGTCCGGGTTGATCAGCCCGAGCACGAGCGCGGCGTCAGTGACCGCGGGCCAGGCGCCGCCCTTTCCGTAACATGCCGGCCCCGGTACGGAGCCCGCGCTGTGCGGGCCGACGCGCAGTAGGTTCCGTCCGTCCACCCAGGCGAGACTGCCGCCGCCGGCGCCGATGGT
This sequence comes from Saccharopolyspora sp. NPDC000995, assembly GCF_053599315.1. Taxonomy (NCBI): domain Bacteria; kingdom Bacillati; phylum Actinomycetota; class Actinomycetes; order Pseudonocardiales; family Pseudonocardiaceae; genus Saccharopolyspora; species Saccharopolyspora sp. NPDC000995. The sequence continues at coordinate 57,304 of NZ_JBSFLZ010000028.1, read as the reverse complement.
CTCGATGTCGACGGCGGTCAGGCTGGTGGGCAGGCCGCCGATCTCGGCGCGGGGCAGCAGCCGGAACTCGTCGTCGATGATGGCGGCCGCGTCGAGGCTCGTGCCGCCCATGTCCGCGGTCAGCACCCGCCGACGGCCGAGCTGCTTGGCCAGCAGCCGCGCGCCGGTGACACCGCCGACCGGACCGGAGTTGAACATCGAGATCGGGGCCTTGCCGGTCTCCTCCACCGACAGAAACCCGCCGTGCACCTGCATGATCTGCACCCGAGCTCGCAGCCCCCTGCTCCGCAGCTCGTCGGCGAGGTGGTCGAAGTGCGACGCCACGATCGGCTTCACTGCGGCGTCCAGTGCGGTGGTGACCATGCGCTCGTACTCGCGGTAGACCGGCGTCAGCCTGCTGGAGAGCGTGTACGGGATGTCCGGGTGATGCTCGTCGAGGTATTCGCCAATCGCATTTTCGTGGGCGGCATTGCGGAACGACCACAGCAAGCAGACCGCGATGGCCTCGGCGCCGGTCGCCAGCACCGCGTCCACCGCCGTGGCGATCGCGTCCTCGGTGAGCGGGACTAGTACGGTGCCATGCGCGTCGACCCGCTCGGCGACCTCGACGATGCGGCGACGCTCCACGATGTCTGGTGGCGCCGACATCTTGTGCGGGTCGCGCTCGTCTGTGCGTGCCGACCGGGCGATGCGCAGGGTGTCGCGGAAACCCTCAGTGGTCAGCAGCCCCACGGCCGCGTACTTCTGCTCATCCACGGCGTTCGTGACGATGGTGTTGCCCAGGACGAATCGGTCGACCGCGGCGAAGAACTCGGCCTCGGTCATCCCTGCGCGCTCTCGCAGCACGCCCAGCGCGCCGAGGATCCCTGTGGTCACGTCCTTGGTCGAGAACGCCTTGCCACGTATCGCGTGCCCGTCGACGATCGCCACGGCGTCGGTGAACGTGCCACCGACGTCGATGCCCACGTGAAGCGTCATGCTCGCTGTCTCCTTTGACTGCGTCGGTGCGGATCGTTTCCGGGCTGACGGAAGGTATGCACGAAAAGTCTCGTTTCGGGGGGAGACCGTCTAACCCGCGGTGTGGACAGTACGAGCGCGAACCCGCCCTAGACTATGTATTTTCAGCCCAGGATTGTCCTGGACACCCTGGGCAATCGGCACATCAGATCGAGGTGAACCCGTGACGGAGACGCTCCCAGGCGACGTTATCGTCAGTCTGCTGCAGGCGGCTTCGGCTGAGCAGGAGGTCGACGTGGACAGCCTGCTCACCGACGTGGCCCTGTCCGACCAGGACACCACGCGGATCCGCTACGAAATCCGCCGCCTGCGCGCCACCTCGGAGCGCTGGCGGCGCCGCGGTCAGGAACTCGCAGCGCTGTTCTCCTCCGCGCGCGAACTTGCCCAGCTTCGCGACGTCGATGAACTGCTCGGTCGGCTCGTTGAACGAGCGCACGACCTCGTCGGCACGGACGTCACCTATCTGTCCGAGTTCGACGCGAAGAGCCGCGAACTCCGCGTGCGAACCACGCTCGGGACGGTCGCACCCTCGTTCCTCGGCTTGCGAGTGCCCCCCGGTGCGGGCCTGGCCAGCCAGGTGGTCGAAGGACGCCGTCCCTACTGGACGTCCAAGTACGCCGCGATGACCGAGGCCCCGCACGACTCCGCCATCGACGCCGCCGTGGCCGCGGAAGGCCTCGTGTCCCTGCTCGGCGTTCCGCTACTCGCCGGCGACGAGGTGATCGGGGTGCTGTTCGCCGCCAACCGCGTCGAGCACGCTTTCTCCCCTGAGGAGATATCCCTGCTGTCAGCCTTCGCCGACCACGCCGCGATCGTCCTGCAGACCGCTCGCCTGCTCGCCCGAACCCAGGACTCGGCCGACGACGCCCGCCGCGCCTACGGCGAGCTCGCCCGCCACGTCGAAGCGATGGAACGTGCCAGCGAGGTGCACGGCGACCTCACCAGCCTCGTGCTCCAAGGCGGTCAAGCACCAGACGTCGCGACCGCGCTCGGTCGCGCCTTGCGCTGTCACGTCACGCTTCGCGACCCCGAACACCTCGACGGCCCCGTCGCCGACGCGGTCGACCGCAGCCGCCGCAGTGGTCGGTGCACGCCCGCGAGCGACGGCACGTACGCCGTCGCCGTCCTCGCCGGGCCGACCCTTCTGGGCGCGCTGCTGCTAGAACAGGGCGAGGTCGAGTTCGGCCCCGTCGAGCTGCGCACCGCCGAACGCGCCGCTCAGATCACCGCGCTGCTCAATCTCAAGCAGGACGCCATGATCGAGGCCGAGCAGCGCGTCCGCGACGACTTGCTGGCCGACATGCTCTCCGACGACCCTGACCGCCGCGCCGAAATCGTTGCCCGCGCCCACGCACGGGGCGTCCGGCTCGACGAGCTGCGGTCAGTGGTCGTGATCTCGGTGCCGGCCGAACGGCGCCGCGAGGCCGTCCGCGCCCTGCGCCGGACCGGCGGCCCGGTCGGCGAACATGCCGACCGGGTCGTGGCCATCACCTCCGATGCCGACCCGGCCACCGCGTGCGCACTCATCCACACCATGGTGCGCCGCACCGTACGGGCACCAGTTCTGGCGGTCGGCGCAAGCATCGGCGACGCCACCGTCGACCTACGTACCCAGGTCGACGCGGCCTCGGCGTGCGTGCGAATCCTGCCCGCACTCGGGCTGAACGACACCGCCGTCACCACCGACGAGTACCTCCCGTACACGGCCCTGTTCGGCCCGGGGGAAGCGCGCGTGACGACGTACGTGCGGCGGGTCATCGGACCCGTCCTGGACTGGGACGCCAAACACGCGGGCAAGCTCTTGCCCACCCTCGCCGCCTACCTCGGCAATCGGATGAGCCCAGTCGCCACCGCCCGTGCGCTCCACCTGCACAAGAACACCGTCCTGCAACGCCTGGAACGCACGACCGAGCTGCTCGGCGAGGACTGGCAGGAGCCCGATCGGCTCTTCCGGATCACCGTCGCGGTCCGCCTAGCCAACCTGTCCAAAAGTCTATAGTCCGGCCGTCATCAGTGGATGATCGGCCCATTCCCGGCCGATGCGCAGCGAACTAGCGTCACCCTCCGTACCGCAGCCACACCGAGGTGGGAGGGGCGCCATGCCGCGCACCAGTCGTATCCAGGGTCTCCGGGACCTTTCCGTCGAGGCCCGGCGCAAGTTCGTCGCCGATGCCGCCGGCATCGACCCCGCGTCGATCGCCGCCTTCGACCCCGCGCACGGCCTCGGCACCGAGCTGGCAGACCACATGATCGAGAACGTGACCGGGATCCTGGGCATCCCGCTGGGTGTCGCGACGAACTTCATGATCAACGACACCGACGTGTTGGTGCCGATGGCGACCGAGGAAGCCTCCGTCGTCGCGGCGGCGAGCAACGCCGCCAAGATCGCGCGCGTGCGCGGAGGGTTCACCACGTCCTCGACCCCACCCGTCATGCAGGCACAGGTCCAGATCGTCGGCGTCGCTGACCCCGAGGCCGGGCGAGCACGGCTGCTCGAAGCCCGCGACGAGCTGATCGCGCTCGCCAACGACCAGGACCCCAAGCTCGTCGAGTTCGGGGGCGGCGTCCGGGACATCGCTGTCCGGCTGGTCCCCTCGCGCGCCGGCACCTACGTGGTCGCGCACCTTCACGTCGACGTGCGCGACGCCATGGGCGCCAACGCCGTGAACACGATGGCCGAGGCCGTCGCCGCCCGGGCGGCCGAGATCGCGCGCGGGAGCAGCTTGCTGCGGATCCTCACCAACAAGGCCGATCTCCGGCTCTCCCGTGCCCGCGCGGTGTTCGACGCGGACGCGCTCGGCGGCGCCGAGGTCGTCGACAACATCATCCACGCCGCCGCCCTCGCCGAAGCCGACCCCTACCGGGCCGCCACCCACAACAAGGGAATCATGAACGGCATCACCGCCGTCGTGCTCGCCACCGGCAACGACACCCGCGCCGTCGAAGCCGGCGCGCACTCCCACGCCGTCTCGCCCGCCGGGCTCTACACCTCGTTGTCCCGCTTCGAAAAAGATGCCGACGGCAATGTCGCCGGCACCCTCGAACTGCCCATGCCCGTCGGTCTCGTCGGTGGCGCCACCAAGGTCCACCCGGCCGCGCAGGCCGCGATCAACCTGCTCGGCGTTCGCACCGCCGCCGAACTCGCGGAGATCATCACGGCCGTCGGCCTCGCCCAGAACCTCGCCGCCATCCGAGCATTGGCCACCGAAGGGATCCAGCGTGGCCACATGTCCCTGCACGCACGCAACATCGCATCCGCCGTTGGCGCGACCGCCGAGGAGGTCCCGGCCGTCGTCGCCCGGCTCATCGCGGACAAGAAGGTCCGTGCTGACCACGCCGAGCAGGTCCTCGCCGAACTCCGGGCCGGACGATGATCGACTACGGGACCGAACGGCTGCCTGGCCTCCCCGAAGCCGTCACCATTTGCGAGGTCGGCCCCCGCGACGGGCTCCAGAACGAGTCCGCGCCGGTGCCCGCCGACGTGAAGGTCGAGTTCATCGAACGCCTTGCCGACGCCGGGCACACCGTCATCGAGACGACGAGCATGGTCCATCCCAAGTGGGTGCCACAGCTCGCCGACGCCGAAGAGGTCCTCCGCCGCCTCGACCGCCGACCCGCGGTCCGCTACCCCGTACTCGTGCCCAACCAGCGAGGCCTGCAACGGGCGCTCGATCTCGGCGTCACCGACATCGCCGTGTTCGCCTCGGCAACCGAAAGCTTCGCCAAGACCAACCTCAACCGCACGGTCGCCGAGTCGCTTGACATGTTCGCCCCCGTCATCACTCAAGCCCGCGAAAACGGGCTGCCGGTGCGCGGCTACCTGTCCATGTGCTGGGGCGACCCTTGGGAAGGCGCGGTACCTGCGGGACAAGTCGTCGACGTCGCGACCAAACTGATCGACCTCGGCTGCACCGAACTAAGCCTCGGCGACACCATTGGCGTCGCGACGCCCGGCCGCGTCGTCGCGCTGCTCAACGCCCTCACCGCCGCCAGAGTCCCGATTGGCTCGATCGCCGTTCACTTCCACGACACCTATGGCCAAGGGCTCGCCAACACCCTCGCCGCGCTCCAGCATGGAGTGACCACAGTGGACACTTCGGCAGGCGGCCTCGGCGGCTGCCCCTACGCCCACAGCGCCACTGGCAACCTCGCCACCGAAGACATCCTCTGGCAGCTCGAAGGTCTCGGCATCCGCACCGGCCTCAACCTCACCAAGCTTGTCGAAACGAGTACCTGGCTGGCCGGTCACCTCGGCCGCGAAAGCCCCTCTTCGGTCGTGCGTGCGCTACGGAAAAGCTGAGACCAGCCGTCGCTGCGGGCTTGCGGGAGGCTGCTCGACGAGCTGGTGAGCGCCCGGGCCGAGCACATGGCCGTGCCCGTTCGGGCGGGCGGCACGGGCTTCGGGCCAGGACCAACACGGACGTCTCGTGCGAACAAAAAGCCGGGCCCGTGTTCGCCCGTGATGCGTGCCCGCCATCTCAATCGGCGAAACGGTCGTAGACGCGGGGGTGCCGGAACACTCACAGTTTGCCGACTCGGACCAGGGGCAACCACTGCGAAACGTCCGAGCGGGAGCCGGACGCGGTGAGCTCGCCGCGTTCGAGGGCCTCGGCCCAGCCGAGGCGACCGGTCGCCAGCAGCAGCCAGGTCCGGGGGTTGGTCTCGACGACGTTGGGTGGGGTGCCGCGGGTGTGTCGAGGGCCGGCGACGCACTGGACCGCCGCGAACGGCGGCACCCGCACTTCGACGCTGTTGCCCGGGGCGACCTGCTCCAAGGTTCGCAGGCTCAACCGCACTGCGGCGGCGAGCTCGGCACGCGCGGGCTGCGGCGCTTCGCCGTCCAGCCAAGGCCATACGGCTGCGACGGCCTCGCGCATCTCCCCGGGATCAACGGCACGGCGACTGGGCATGCCCGAAGCCTACGAACGCAACCCGACACCCAACCTTCATACCCACCCCAAGACCCCAAGAACCCCAAGAACCCTTGCGGCCCCGGTACCAGGTACCTGGGCGTTCAGAGCCAGCCAAGCTTGACGGCTTGCATGCCCGCCTGGAAGCGGGTTTCCACTCCTAACCGGGAGATCAGGTCACGGACCCTGCGGTGCGCGGTTCGGGCGCTGAAGCCCATCAACCGGCCGATCGTGTCGTCTGTGGCACCGGAGGCGAGCAGCGACAGGATCCACCGCTCCTCCTCGGTCGGCTGCAACTCGTTGCCCACCAGGTCCTGGTCTGCGGTGAACGGCGCGGCGAAGCGCCACAGGTCCTCAAAGATCCTCGCGATCGCGGCCAGCATCGCCGAGCTGCGCACCACCACGGCGCTTTCCACCGAGGTCTCGCTCACCGTCAGCGGCAGCAACGCGATCTCGCTGTCGACCATGATCAGCTTGGTCGGCGCCACGTGGATCACCCGCGCCTGCTCGCCCATCGCGACCAGCTTGGTGGTGATGTCCAGCTGCGGCGGTCGCGCCAGCGCGGACCGGTCGTAGAGCACCTGGTACTGGACGCCTTCGGCGAGCTTGCGGGACTCCAACGAGTCCAGCGGCCCCGTCGTCACGTACGGCGGCTTCGCCACTCCCTGGACCAGCTGCATCGCATTGCGCTGCAGCTCGTACGCGGCCCAAGCGACTCGCTTCGCCCCGCGCACGACCTGCAACACAACGCCGTTGCCGGACTGCGCCCGGGCGGCGCGAGCCACCGACGCGACCTGCGCCTGCACGGCCCGCTCCGTCAGCGGCTCCGTCGCGGCGGTTTTCCTAGCAGACTCGTCGACCGTAGTCGACGACTGCGGCAGTTCCTCGGTGTATCCGGGTAGCACGGTACACCCCTCCTCGATGTGCCCAGCGGTACCGATTCGACCAGTACCGCGATGGACACTGACACCCCCGTCGTTTGGAAACGTATCCACCGGAAACGATCGCTGGAACCGACTTTTGCACGATCCAGCGGATCGACCGTTTGATTGCCACCGTTCGGCGGCATCCCGGTGTCCCCCGAGTGCAGCAATCAGAGCAATCACAACGGGCCCTCCCCGGAATCCCGGGGAGGGCCCGCGCGTCGCACCTGCGCTACCGGATCAAAGGTCGCCGATCTGCAGCAGGTCGGCGATGGTGTCCTCCGGAGCGCTCTGGATCACGCCCCTGGAGGCCTGACCCTGCAGCCCAGTGATCACGTCCGCCGGCTTGGCGTCCGGGTTGGCCTGCAGGAAAAGCGCACCGACGCCAGCCACGTGCGGGCTGGCCATCGAGGTGCCGCTCATCGTCTCGGTGCCACCGCCGGGGACGGTCGACACGATGTCCACGCCGGGGGCGTAGCCCTCGACGGTGGCGCCGAAGTTGGTGAACTCGGCCGAGGTGTCGGTGTTGTCCGACGCGGCGGTGGTGAACACGCCCTCCGCGCTGGCCGGGGAGACCTTCTCGGCGTTTTGGCTTTCATTACCGGCCGCCACCGCGAGGAAGACGCCGCTGTCGACCAGTTTGGTCGCGGCCTCGTCCAGCGCCGGGTCCTTCGGGCCGCCCAGCGACATGTTCGCCACCGAAGCGCCCTGGTGGTTCTTGGCGACCCACTCGATGCCCGAGACGACCTGCTCAGTCGTGCCGTTGCCCTGGTCGTCGAGGACCCGGACGCCGACCAGCTTCACGCCCTTGGCCACGCCGTAGGTGTCACTGCCGATGGTTCCGGCGACGTGGGTGCCGTGGCCGTGCTTGTCCGCGCCGTCGCCACCGGTGGCGTCGAAGCCGATCTCGGCACGCCCACCGAAGTCGGGATGGGATGGGTCGATGCCGGTGTCGATGATGTAGGCGGTGACGCCCTTACCGGTGCCCTTGGGGGCGTAGCTGTGGTCCAACGGCAGGTCTGGCTGGTCGATCCGGTCCAGGCCCCACGAGCCGACCGCCTTCTTCTTCGAAGGCTCGACCGCGATGTGGTAGCTCTGCGAGACGTTCTCGACCTTGTCGCTGGCGCGGACCTCGTCGAGCTGCGCCGGGGTCAGCTTCGCCGAGAACCCGTTGAGCGCCTTGTCGTAGACCATGCGGGCCTGCACGCCGAGCTCTTCGGCGACGCCTTGCGACGCGATGCCTTCCTTGAGGTTGACGATGTAGACGTCCGAGTCCGCGCCCTGCACGGCTGCCTGCGGGTGCAGGGTCAGCGGCGCCAACTCGATGTGCGGCCGCGCGCCTGCCGGTGCACCGGCGAACACGAGCGCCGCCGCGGCAATCCCCGCCCCCGTGCCGTAAAGCAGCTTCCTCATGTGTCCCCTCCTCCGTTCATTCGCTCGGGTGGGGCCGAGCGAAAGATGGTTCACGTCGGAACGTAACCAGGGAAAACACACGTTCGGGTGCGGTTGGCGCAATGTCGCCACACAATCGGGCGGTGGGGTGAACGGATTCCCAGCTCTGGGTTTCTTATCGGGAGTGAGCAGGCAAAACCGCGCCCGCCGGGTTTCCCGACGGGCGTGGTGATTCGTCCTGCCTGCTAATTCCAGTTCGTGCGTTTCAGGTCGCGGCCACCCAGCGTCGCAATCGGAGCCGAACGGCTTCCACGTACTCGGGCGCGACCTCGGAAACCTCGTCGATCGACGCGGCGCCATCGGGGGCGACGCCGTAGGTCATCCCGTAGTACAGGTACAGCGCGCTCTCCTGCTCCAACGGGAGATCGCCGTGGAGCAGGCTGACCCGGGGGGCCTGCCGGACCGCGTCCTTGCCGACCGCGACGGTAAGCGTGTCGCCGTCGAAGGCCGCACCCTCCAGCGGCACGAAACTCTCGTTCGTGCCGAACAGTCCAGTTTGGACGGTGATCCAGGCGGGCTGCTCGGTGTCGTCGTCGATGAACAGCTGGCCGACGATGCCGATCCGGCATCCTCGCGGATCGAAGACCTCGCACCCGAACATCCGCAACGCTTCCCGCTGGCCGATCATCGCCGCCTCCTCCCCTGGCCCTCCCCTGGCCCTTCCAGTCAGTCTGCCCCTGGACCCGTCCGACCGGCACCTCGGAACGGCTGGTTCGGGACCGTCCACTCGCGCTTTCCCCGGTGCTGGCACCCTCGGAAGCGCGACCGGCATCCACGCCGGCGCTCAGATCAACAGGTACGGAGTTCCCGATGTCGCAGCACGTCGACCGTCCCGCCCCGCCGATAAGCGCGGAAATGCGGGAACACGCCAAGCAGAACCCCGACAGCTGGCTGTACATCGCCGACCCCGGCTACACCGCCGACGGCGAGGAGGTGCCGCCGGAAGGCATCGTCGGCGCCTACCGCATCGACGCCGACGGCGAGATCGACGAGCGCTTCCAGTTCAACGACGCGTACCAGCCGTCCGAACTCGCGGCGAACCAGCAGGAACCGACCAACGAACTGGAGCACGTGCTGGCCCGGATCGCGGCCGGCCAGCTCCCGGAGTCCGAGCTGCCCGCGGCGGTGCTCGCCGCCGAGGTGCTGCTCTACGCGCCGAGCGCAGACGACTTGATGATCTACACCGCGGAGATGTCCGACGGCAGCCAACTGGTCCCGGCCTGCACCTCGGCCTCCCGGGTTCCGGCGGACTGGCCAGGATTCCGCGAGATGCCAGGGCATGCGCTGCCGGAACTACTCAACGGCCTCGACCTGGGCCTGAACCTCAACGACGCGATCCAAGCGGTCATCCCGCATGCAGTTCTCGCCCAAGCCGCAGCACAACGCGGCTGATCGCGGTTCCCAGTTTCAATTGAAACTGGGGCCCGCAGTTTCAATTGAAACTGCGGGCCCCCCACGGGGGGAGAACCCGATGACCGGCCGGGGCGGGCGTTGTGCCCGTTCAACGACGAGACTCAGCTGACCGCGACAGGGTGGAGAACCCGATGACCGGCCGGGGCCGGGCGTTGTGCCTAGCCTCGGCAGGGATACCAGTGATCACGGGCCCGGCCCCATCGAGGACTACGCCTCGCTGTCCGACCTACCTACGGCCGCACTGGTCGGCAAGAAGGCTTGCGACCTGCAGCGTCAAGCAGGCGAGTCTGGAACGCCTCAGCCCAGGTGTTCGCCGATGAAAGTTGTTATTTCTTCGGGTGACCCGGGCCGGGCGAAGAGGTAGCCCTGGCCGGTCTCGCAGCCGATGTCCGCCATCCGGCGGGCCTGCGCCTGGGTCTCCACGCCTTCTGCCGTGACTGTCAGGCCTAAGGCGTGCGCGAGGTCCACCAGCGTGCCGACGATGCGCGCGTCGACCGGATCGGCCCGCTCAGCGTCCCGCAGGCCCTCCATGAACGAGCCCGCGATCTTGAGCTCGTGCACCGGGAGATGCCGCAGGTAGGCCAGGTTCGAGTACCCGGTGCCGAAGTCGTCGATGGCGATCCGCACGCCCATCCCGGACAGCGCGCGCAAGGCGTCCAGCGGCTCGTCGGCGGTGCCCATGATCGCGCTCTCGGTGAGCTCCAGCTGCAGCCGAGACGGCTCCAGCCCGGTCTCAGCCAGGATCTCCGCGACGTCGGCCACCAGGTTCGGGTCCCGCGACTGCCGCACCGCCAGGTTGACGCTGACGAACGGCGCCGCTGACCCGAAGTCGTCCTGCCACTTCTTCGCCTGCTGGCAGGCCTCCCGCAGCACCCAGCGCCCGAGCGCCACGATCAGCCCGGTCTCCTCGGCCAGCCCGATGAACCGGTCCGGGCTCAACCGTCCCAGCTCCGGATGCGCCCAGCGGACCAGCGCCTCGACGCCGACCACTCTGAAGTCCCGCAACCCGATCAGCGGCTGGTACTCCACGTAGAACTCTTCGCGCTCCAGCGCGGCGGGCATCTTCGCCGACAGGTGGAACTGCGCGACCTCGGTGGCGTTGCGGTCCGGGTCGAACAGCGCCCACCTGCTCTTGCCCTCAGACTTCGCCCAGTACAGCGTCACGTCGGCGTCGCGCATCAGCTCGGCCGCGCTCTGCCCGGACACCGGACGCTCGACGATGCCGATGCTGGCCGACACGGAGAGCTCGTGGCCACCGATGCGGATCGGCTCGTCCAGCGCGTCCAGCACGGTGTCGGCGATCTCGATGGCCTGCTCGGTGCCGAGCGAGTTCTGGATCAGTATCACGAACTCGTCGCCGCCCATGCGCGCAACCAGCCGGTCGGCTCCGTGCACCGCGGTGGCGAGCCGATCGGCGACCGCCCGCAGCAGGTCGTCGCCGACGTGGTGGCCGAGGCTGTCGTTGATGACCTTGAAGCCGTCGAGGTCCATGTAGCACAGCGCGACCCGCTCACCGGATTCGTGCGCACGCAGCACCGCGGTGAGCCGTTCCAGGAAAAGCGCCCGGTTGGGCAGTGCGGTCAGCGGATCGTGCATCGCCTGGTGGCGCAGGCGTTCCTGCAGCATTCGCTGGTCGGTGACGTCTTCGATCAGCGCCACCTGGTACAGCGGCAGGCCGTCCTCGCCGCGGACCAGGGACACGATCAGCTCGGTCCACACGGTGCCGCCGTCGGGGCGCTTGAACTGCTTCTCCGCCCGGAACTGGTCGCGTTCGCCGCGCACCAGCTCCTCGTACATCCGCCAGGTGCTGTCGGGGTCGTCCGGGTGCATCATGTCCTGCACCATCATCCGGCGGAGTTCCTCCGTGGTCCGCCCCATGATCCGCGTCAGCGAATCGTTCACCTCGAGTATCCGGCCGCTCATGTCGCCGATACCGATGCCGATCGCGGCCTCGGCGAAGATCGCGCGGAATCTGGCCTCACTGGTGCGCAGCGCCTGCTCGACCGCGTCTCGCGCGTCCAGCACGGCCTGCCGGATCGCCTCCTGCTCGTCCAGGGTCCGCTTGCGTGCGGCCTGGAGGAAGCCGGAGCACAGCTCGCCCTGCAGCGCCGCCACGCGGCCGCGCCAGCCGGGACTGCCGCTTAGCCGCAGGATGTCCAGGATTTCATCGCCGATCAGGTCGACGGTGCGGGCCAGCGACTCCGCGCTGGTGAAGTGCACCGCGACCAGGTCCACTCCGACCGACCGCGCGGCGGACGGGTCGAACGGATCGCTGAGCAACGCGTCGACCAGGCGGTCTGTGTAGCCGTACAGTCGGCCTTCGACCTCGGCGCTGGTCATCGGCACGTAGCTGGTGCCCATCAGGGCCTGCGCCCAGACAGCCGCGAAGCGTCGTCGCTCGGCTCGGTTCACCTCGGCGACCACCTCGTGAGCACTGGGCACAGGCGCTGTCCAGCCAGTCATGCCTGGGCGCCCTCCACTCGTCCTACTCGCCTGGGCCGTTCGTTCGGAGCATACGACCGGATAGGTCCGGCGGTCGAACATCATGTACGGCACCCGGGGTAGCTGTACACCTCATTCAAGCAGGCCATCCGGGTTGCCAAGTCCCGTTTTGCAGCTACCGTCCGCAACTAGTTGATCTTTCGCAGCTTTGCATTCCTAATACATGTGATGTTTTCAACGCACAGCCACCCCTAGAGGTTGTGCGCGGCCCAGAACTACGCCCCGGAGGACCCGCAGTTCACACGCGGTGTCCAGATTGAGCCATCCTGGTTAGGAACTTACACAAGGTCTACATCTAACGAAAACCTTTCGCCACACTTTCGGGGCACGACGTGTGTGGTTCCTCGACGACACACCGCAACTACACCTCGAGAGGCATCGATGAACCGTCCGAGTGGATGTGGTCGCCGATTACACCTGATCTCCTTAATATCGGTTGCCTGCGCAGGCGTTCGTCTCCTGTGCTCGCCCGCGCAAGCCAGCACACCCCTTCCGGGAAGGGAAAGCGCGATGAGCACGCAGGTGACCGAAGAACCGCCGAGCGGAACCGAGACCAACGCTACGATGGGCTCGCAGATCCGCAAGCACGAGGGCGGCGGCGATGACCCGCTGCTGACCCCGGACGTCGACCCGCTGGCCACGGTGGCCGGCATGGACGTCGCCAGCTACCAGGGCAACGTGAACTGGAAATCCTGGTGGGACCAGGGCATGCGGTTCGCCTACGTCAAGGCGACCGAGGGCACGAGCTACAAGAACCCGTACTTCGCCCAGCAGTACAACGGTTCCTACAACGTGGGCATGATCCGCGGGACTTACCATTTCGCGCTGCCGGACCGCTCCAGCGGTGCCGCGCAGGCCAACTACTTCGTGGACAACGGCGGCGGCTGGTCCAAGGACGGCAAGACCCTGCCGGGCGCGCTGGACATGGAGTACAACCCGTACGGCTCCACCTGCTATGGCAAATCCAAGAGCGGGATGACCGCCTGGATCAAGGACTTCAGCGACACCTACCACTCGCGGACCGGGCGCTGGCCGGTCATCTACACCAGCACCAGTTGGTGGAACCAGTGCGTGGACGGCGACTTCAGCTCGACCAATCCGCTGTGGGTCGCCCGCTACGCGAGCACCGTCGGAGCGCTGCCCTACAACTGGGGCATTTGGACGATCTGGCAGTACACGTCCTCGCCGCTGGACAAGAACACGTTCAACGGCGCCTACGACCGTCTCCAAGCACTGGCCAACGGCTGACGCGGCCGCGCGGTGCCGGTCATCCGGCACCGCGCAGTGCCGTCCCCGCCGGACCACCGCCGGAGCCGGATCTCCTTCTCACACCGCTTCGGCGACCGCTGCCCGAGTTCGGGTCCTGTCGTTGCAGAATCCTTCGTATGGGTGAGCGCAAGATCGGGTTGGTCGCGACGATCGCCGTGGCCGTCGTGATGCTCGTCGGCGTCAGCATCGCCTTGCTGGCCTTCGACCCGCGGACGACCGGCGCCGATGCGCTGCGGACCGGCGGACTGGCCGCAGGCTCGGTCGTCGCGCTTTACGCGCTCTGGCTCAACGACCGGCGCCGACGCGTCGAAGAGAAGCGGCAGGAGCTCGAAACCCAGCGGCAGGAGCTGGATCGGCAGCGCTACGCGCTCGAACAGCAACGGCAGGCACTGGAGGACCGGCGGACCAACCAGGACCGGGACCGCGCGGCCGACGAGCGCTTCGCCCGGGCGGTGGAGCTGCTCGGCAACGAAGCCGACCCGGTCCGGGTCGGCGCGCTGCACTCGCTGGCGGGGCTGGCCCGCAATCACCCCGAGCACACCCAGACCGTGCTAGACGTGCTGTGCTCGTACCTGCGGCGCCCTTTCCGCCATCCGAAGTGGACGACCCCGGAGGAGCTGTCGCCCGCCCCCGAGGAGTGGTCGGAAATCCCCCCGGAGCTGGAGGGCGAGCGGCACGTCCGGCAGACCGCGCAGCGGCTGATCCGGGACCTGCTGCCGAACACCACCGACCCGGACCCCGTGATCTACGACCTGGATCTGACGCGCGCCTTGCTTGAGCGGTTCAACCTCAGCGATCGGGTGGTGGGTCGGGTCGCCGCCTACCGGTGCCGGTTCCGGCACACCACGAACCTCAACCGCGCCGTCTTCCACGGTTCGGTGCACTTCCGGGACAGCGTCTTCCTCGCCCGGATCAGAGCAGAGGACGTGCAGTTCAGGGGGAAGCTGGAGCTGCGCGGGATGCTCGCCCACGGCCCGTGCGGATTCGAACGCACCCGGTTCGACGGGGACGTGGACGTTAAGCACGTCGTCTGCCGGGACGGTGCGTACTTCGACGGCGCGACATGCGCAGCCGCGCTGGATCTCCGCCACTCACGCTTCCTCGGGACCGCCGACCTCAACTTCGCCGATCCCGTCCCGATGCCGTTGCTGGACGACGTCGAGTTCGACGACAAGTCGCGATTGCCGTCAGCCTGGCCGGTTCCGGGAACCGCCACGCGCAATTGATCGCACCCGGCAGAATCCCTCGCATGGGTGAGCGCAAGATCGGATTGGTCGCGACTGTCAGCATCGCCGTCGTGGTGCTGGTCGGCGTCAGCATCGCGCTGCTGATTTTCGACTCGCGGACCACCGGCGCCGATGCATTGCGCACCGGCGGACTGGCCGCAGGCTCGGTCGTCGCGCTTTACGCGCTCTGGCTCAACGACCGGCGCCGACGCGTCGAAGAACAGCGCCAGGAGGTCGAGCGGGCCCGGCACGAACTGGAGACCCGGCGAGCCGACCTCGACCGGGACCGGGTCGCCGACGAACGCTTCGCGCGAGCCGTGGAGCTGCTCGGGCACGAGGCGGATCAGGTCCGGGTCGGCGCGCTGCACGCCCTCGCCGGCCTCGCCCGCAGCAACCCCGGCTACATCCAGACCGTGCTGGACGTGCTGTGCTCGTACCTGCGGCGGCCGTTCCTGCATCCTCGTTACGGCAACGCCGAAGACAACGACTGGTCGCAGCGTGAAGTGCACCTCGCCGAGCGCAAGCTCGTTATCCGGCTCACGGCGCAACGCTTGATCGCCGACCTCTTACCGCGTGCGGATGACCAGGACGCACCGCAATACGACCTCGATCTCACTGGCGCCCTGCTGGAGTACTTCGACCTGAGCGACCGGAAGGTCGGCACGCTGATCTTGCGCTACGGACAACTGTTCAGCAGCAACAACTTCAGCCGTAGCGAGTTCCACGGCCCGGTGTGGTTCACCGGGACCTCCCTCGGGTCAGGCCGGATATCGGGCCGGTTCTACTGCGACGACGCGGTTTTCCACGACCGCGCCTGGTTCAGCGGCGTCAAGTTCCACGGCCGGGTAAGCGTGGAGCGAACCCGCTTCAAGGGTCCCGTGAAGTTCTCCGACAGCCGCTTCACCGACCGGACGTCCCCCGCCTGGGCGGGTTCGGTCTTCGAAGGCCCGGCCGACTTCCGCACGGTCCACTTCGAGCACGATGTCGACCTCTCCGGCGCGACCTTCCACGGCGAAGTACAGAACACCGGCATCACGACCAACCCGGACCGCGAAGCCACCCTCCCCGACGGCTGGAAAGCCGGACGCGCGTAACCCGAGAACGCTGGCCGCCGGGCGCCGGGTCGGGCGTGCGGAGCGCCCAGCAACCATGAGGTTCGGCGAGCGGAGGGGGAAGCGCCGGATTAGGTCTCACGGTCAGATACGCAGGCGCGAAGGGTCTCGGCGCTGAGATGACGCCGCCCGGTGGCCAGGACTTCCCGCTGTCGTTCGGCTTCGATCTTTTCGATCAGCTGCCACCCATTGAGCGCGCCATCACCGGCACCGGCGTGCTGCGCGCGCAGCGCGGAACAGCAGCATCCAAACGCTCGGCTGGAAAACTCCAGCCGAGCGCCTGCGTGATCTACTTACAGCCACATAGGCCATCAGGTGTTGCGAGGACCCCAAGAATCCGCCGAGGTGAACGGGCCGTTCGCATCAGCTCGGGACAGCTCGGGATCAGCCGAAGAGGGCCGGGAGAGTGCCTTCCCAGGCTTCGCGGAGTTCCGCCAGGGGAATGTCCGCGACGTCCTGGATGTCCAGGCTCTTCGAGCCCGCGTCCGCGACACCGACCTTGGCCCACGGGAGGCCCCGGGCCGTGCACATGTCCGTGAAACGGAGCTCCTCGGTGCGCGGGACCGCCACCAGGATCCGGCCCGCCGACTCGGAGAACAGCCAGACGAACGGGTCCGCGCCCTCCGGCAGGACCACCCGGGCACCGCACTCGCCGACCAGCGCCGTCTCCACCAGCGCCTGCGCCAGGCCGCCCTCGGAGAGGTCGTGCGCCGCCGAGATCATGCCGTCGCGGGAGCCCGCGACCACGATCTCCGCCAACAACTTCTCCCGCGCCAGGTCGACCTTCGGCGGCACGCCGCCAAGGTGGCCGTGGGTGATGCGCGCCCACTCCGAGCCGCCGAACTCCTCGTGCGTCTCGCCGAGCAGCAGCAGCGTTTCGCCTTCCTCGCCACCGATTCCGGTGGGGATGCGGCGGGTCACGTCGTCGATGGTGCCCAGCACGCCGACCACCGGCGTCGGCAGGATCGGCTTCGCACCGGTCTGGTTGTAGAAGCTGACGTTGCCACCGGTCACCGGGATTCCCAGCTCCTGGCAGGCGTCGGCTAGGCCGCGCACCGCCTGCTGGAACTGCCACATCACGCCCGGATCCTCCGGCGAACCAAAGTTCAGGCAGTTGGTGACCGCCACCGGCGTCGCACCGGTGGTCGCCACGTTGCGGTAGGCCTCGGCCAGCGCCAGCTGCGCGCCCGCGTACGGGTCGAGCCGGGTGTAGCGGGCGTTGCAGTCGGTGGCGACCGCGATGCCACGCCCGGACTCCTCGTCGATGCGCAGCACGCCGCCGTCCGACGGCTGGGCCAGCACGGTGTTGCCGCGCACGTACCGGTCGTACTGGTCGGTGACCCACGCCCGGGAGCACAAGTTCGGCGACGCCACCATCCGCAGGATGGTCTCCCGCAGCTCGTCCGCGGTGGACGGGCGCGCAAGAGTGTTCGCGTTGTCCGCGACGATCAGGTCCTGCTCGGCGGGCCGCTCGACCGGGCGCTCGTACACCGGGCCCTGGTGCGCGACGGTGCGCGGCGGCACGTCCACCACGAGCTCGCCGTGCCAGTAGATCTCCAGGTTCTCGCCGTCGGTGACCTCGCCGATGACGGTCGCGGTGACGTCCCAGCGGCGGCAGACCTCCATGAAGGCGTCCACGTTGGACGGCTCCACGACGGCGCACATCCGCTCCTGCGACTCGCTGGAGAGGATCTCCGCGGGGTTCATCCCGGTCGCGCGCAGCGGGACCTGGTCAAGGTCCACCCTCATGCCGCCGTCACCGGCCGACGCCAGCTCCGAGGTGGCGCAGGACAGGCCCGCACCGCCGAGGTCCTGGATGCCCACGACCAGGCCCGCGTGGTACAGCTCCAGGCAGCACTCGATGAGCACCTTCTCGGCGAACGGGTCGCCGACCTGCACGCTGGGCAGCTTTTTGCGGCCAGTGCCGCTCTCGTCGCCATCGAACGTCTCCGACGCAAGCACCGAAACGCCGCCGATGCCGTCCAGGCCGGTGCGCGCGCCGAAGAGGATGATCTTGTTGCCCTTGCCGCTGGCGTGCGCGAGGTGCAGGTCCTCGACCTTCATCACGCCGACGCACATGGCGTTGACCAGCGGGTTGCCCGCGTAGCACTCGTCGAAGAGGACCTCGCCGCCGATGTTCGGCAGCCCCAGGCAGTTGCCGTAGCCGCCGACACCGGCGACCACGCCAGGCAGCACGCGCTTGGTGTCCGGGGCGTCGGCCGGGCCGAAGCGCAGCGGGTCGGCCACCGCGACCGGCCGGGCGCCCATGGCCATGATGTCGCGGACGATGCCGCCGACGCCGGTGGCCGCGCCCTGGTAGGGCTCCACGTAGGACGGGTGGTTGTGGCTCTCCAGCTTGAACGTGACCGCCCAGCCGTCGCCGATGTCGACCACGCCCGCGTTCTCGCCGATGCCCGCGAGCATCTTCTCGCGCATCTCGTCCGTGGTGGTCTCGCCGAAGTACTTCAGGTGCACCTTCGACGATTTGTAGGAGCAGTGCTCGCTCCACATCACCGAGTACATGGCCAGCTCGGCCTCGGTGGGCCGACGGCCCAGGATCTCCCTGATCCGGGCGTACTCGTCGTCCTTCAGCCCGAGCTCGCGGAACGGCTGGGCGGTGTCCGGTGTGGACTTCGCGTGGTCGACGCTGTCCACCATTGCCAAGTTGCTCACGCTGCCACCAGTGCATCCAGAACGGACAGGAACATGCCGAGGCCGTCGTCGGTGGGGCCGGTCAGGGCATCGATGGCGTGCTCCGGGTGCGGCATCATGCCCGCGACCCGCCCGCGCGCGTCGGTGATGCCCGCGATGTCGCGCTGCGAACCGTTCGGGTTCTCGCCCGCGTAGCGCAACAGCACCCGGCCTTCGCCTTCGAGCTCGTCGAGGACGGCCTCATCGGCCATGTAGTTGCCCTCGCCGTGCTTGATCGGGATCAGCAGCTCGGCTCCCGCGTCGTAGCGGGTGGTCCAGGCGCTGCTGTTGTTCTCCACCTTCAACCACTGGTCGCGGCAGACGTAGTGCAGGCCCGCGTTGCGGGTCAGCACTCCGGGCAGCAGCCCGGACTCGCACAAGATCTGGAAGCCGTTGCACACCCCGAGCACCGGCATGCCCTTGCGCGCGGCCTCGACGACCTCGGTCATCACCGGGGCGAACTTGGCGATCGCGCCGCAGCGCAGGTAGTCGCCGTAGGAGAAGCCGCCGGGCACGACCACCGCGTCCACGCCCTTCAGGTCGTGGTCGGCGTGCCAGAGGGCGACCGATTCGGCACCGGCGCGGCGCACCGCGCGAGCGGCATCGACGTCGTCGAGGGTGCCGGGGAAAGTGATCACGCCGATCTTCGCGGTCATGCTTCCACCCGGCGGACGGTCCAGTCCTCGATGACCGGGTTGGCCAGCAACGTCTCGGCGATCTTGGCGAGCGTGTCGTCGTCGACGTCGTCGTCGACCTCCAGCTCGAACCGCTTCCCCTGGCGGACTTCGGTGATGCCGTCGAAACCGAGACGGGGCAGCGCGTTGGCCACCGCCTGTCCCTGCGGATCGAGGATTTCCTGCTTCGGCATGACGTCGACAACGACTCGGGCCACGGGTGCTGCTCCCGGTTTCCGTGCAGATCCGCCGGGACCCCGGCGGATGGCCAGCAGTACCGCCAAAGGGTAACTGAGCTGGGAGTTCACTCGTCGCGGCAGGGGCCGCGGTTGCGGCGTGGCTCACCACCGGCGTGCTCACACGTGTCTTGCGTCACATTTTCGCAGATTGTCTAAACCTTTGGGTCGTTCGGCCGTCTATATGTCCGGGAACCAAAACCCCTGCGTAAATCGCAGGGTTATCTAGGGGGAACGCATACCCATGCGCACATTCAAGACGCTGCTGGCGGCCGGTCTGCTCACCGGCCTCGCGCTGACCACCACCGTTTCGGCGATTGCCGCTCCGAGCTCCGCGCCGGCGGCCGCAGCGCCGGCGGAACCGCTGCTGACCGCCGACAAGGCGCAGGTCCGGGCGGGCAACACACTGGTCCTGCGGCTGGAGCACGGCTCCGAGGGGGTCAACTGGATCTCGTCGGCGGCGTTCGTGCGCAACGAGGCCCACCCGTTCGGCGCGGACGAGGGCCTGGCCCAGGTCGTGAACGACCGCGACGGCCACGCCGAGGCAGTGGCCACCATCGCGGACGTCCCGCCGGGCGAGTACGACGTGCACACCCGCATCGGCGGCGGCGCCGGACCGACGATGAAGATCACCGTCACCAAGTGACCCACCCCTCCAAGGGTTGAGCGAGGGGCACCCACGACCCGGCAACCCGGGGCACGGGTGCCCCTCACCCTTGGAAGTTCAGCTGATCGCGTAAGGCGTTCACCGCTAGCGTGAACGGTCGGATTGCCGGGTCCGTGGAGGGCAGGGTTCCGGTATGCGGATCTTGGTACTGGGCGGGACGGTCTTCCTCGGTCACGCGGTGGCCGCCGAGGCGGTTCGACGCGGGCATGACGTCGTCTGCGCGGCCCGCAGCACGAACGGCGGCATTCCCGACGGCGCGACGCTCGCGCCGGTGGATCGGGAGCAGGGCCTGGACACGCTCTCCGGAGAGCGGTTCGATGCGGTCGTCGACGTGGCGCGAAACTACCGGTGGGTGCGGGAAGCGCTCGACGTCCTCGGTGCGAAGGCCGGGCACTGGACGTTCGTGTCCACCATCAACGCCTATGCGGACACCAGAACGACCGGCCAGGGCACCGACACCCCCTCGAAGGACGCGGTCGGGCTTCCGCCGGGGGCGGGTAGGTCGTGGAAGAGTGGAGTTGCCGGCCCAGCTAGGAGGAAACACCGTGCAGATCACCCACTTCGGACATGCCTGCGTGCTGATCGAGACCGACTCGGCGCGGCTGCTCATCGACCCCGGCAAGTTCGCCGCGGACTTCGAGGACCTCCGGGACCTCGACGCCGTGCTGATCACGCACCAGCACTTCGACCACCTGGACCTCGACCGGCTGCCCGCCCTGCTCTCAGCCAACCCGGACGCCCGCCTGGTCGTCGACCCGGGTTCGGCGTCGGCGGTCGCCGAGAAGGGGCTGGCGGCGACGACCGCACGGCCTGGCGAGTCGCTGGAGTTGAGTGGCGCGGCGATCAACGTCGTCGGCGGCACCCACGCCGTGATCCACCCGGACATCCCAGTCATCGACAACATCGGGTACGTCGTCGACCACGGCGCCTTCTACCACCCCGGCGACTCGTTCTTCGTGCCCGAGCAGCGGATCGACGTGCTCGGCGTGCCGACCGGGGCACCGTGGCTGAAGCTCTCCGAAGCGGTCGACTTCCTGCGCGCGGTGGCGCCGCGTGCGGCGGTGCCGATCCACGAAGCGGTGCTGGCGATGCCGCAGATGCACTACCGCATGTTCGAACAGCTCGGCCCGAAGGACACCGCCGTCGAGGTCCTGCCCAAGGGCACCCAGACCGCACTGTGACCCACCTGCGGCCCGCTTCGTGCTCACACGGTTCCCGTCCCTCGTCCGCTGGGATTGCTGCCCTGACGAAAACCAGCATCGGGCCCACCGTGCGGCGGCCCTAAAGGTCGGCTGAAGGGGTTCTCATCCGCTTCCGAGGTGCGCCGACCCGCGGGCGAACGAGGCATATGTGACCGGTCGGGCGCCGTGGTGCAGCGCCAGGTCGATGGCGTCGAGCACCGCCTGCCGAGCACCCGGTTTCCGCAGCTCAGCGGCGTCCAGTGCGAGCCGGACCAACTGGCCGCGCCTGGCCGCCCGCCCGACCCCCAGCACGAGCGCCCGGCACCACCACGGCTCGATCGGCTCGCCCGGTCCCAGCACCCGGATCCGCGCCCGGTGCACCCTTGCGGTCGCGAGTTCGCGGACCGCCATCGCGTCCGCGCAGACCGAGAAGCCGCGCCGCTGCAACGCGGTGACCGTGCCGGGCGAGCCGAGCCAGCGCGGCGGGATGAAGGTGTTCGTCCGCAATCCGGATTGCTCCAGCACGGCCGACGCGGCGGCCAGCCGGAGCCCGGCTTCGTGCGCCGGAAGCCGAGCGGGCGCGAGGCGGGCGCGCAGGCCCGGGGACACCCGGGCGAAGCCGTGCAGGCTGACGGCATCGCGCCGCGCCAGGCGCTCCGCAACCCAGTGCAGCACCGGGGACTGCGGGCTACGGGCTTCGCGATGATCGGGGTGCGGCGAGATCAGCAGGGACAACGGAACCTGGCGGCTGTCCAGTGCGGCGGCGAAATCCACGCACTGGTCCAGCACCCGGAGACCGAGGCCCGACAACGACACGACGAGCGGCGTGCTCACGGTCCCTCATTCCGCCTGGCCAGGGTGTCCACGACCTGACCGCCAGGTGTCGCCCCGGCGCAAATTTGGCGAAACTCCACATCGCCCACTTTCGGCACGCCCCGGCATGTCGGGACGCCGACACGCCGACGCATTCCCCTGCTGAGTGAAAGCAACCGACCGCTGAAGTCCCAGCGGTCGCAGCTTCGGGAGAAATCACGCCCCGGCCGGGTGGCTCCGGCTTACTCCGCAGGGGCGAGCCAGTCGGCGAAGGACCGGCCGGTGATCCGCTCGTAGGCCTCGACGTAGCGGGCGCGGGTGGCGTCGACGACGTCGTCCGGCAGCGGAGGCGGCGGGGTGTCGGCCACGCGGTCCCACCCGGACGCGGGCGAGGTCAGCCAGTTGCGCACGAACTGCTTGTCGAACGACGCCTGAACCTTGCCGGGCTCGTACCCGTCGGCCGGCCAGTACCTCGACGAGTCGGGTGTGAGCACCTCGTCGCCGAGCACCAGCGAACCGTCGCTAGCAAGGCCGAATTCGAACTTCGTGTCCGCCAGGATCACCCCGCGCCCGCGCGTGTGCTCCGCCGCCTGCCGGTACACCCGCAGCGTCAGGTCGCGCAACTCCGCGGCGCGCTCCGCGCCCAGCTGCGCGGCGACCGCTTCGAAGCTCACGTTCTCGTCGTGCTCGCCGATCTCGGCCTTGGTCGCCGGGGTGAAGATCGGCTCGGGCAGCTCGGACGCCTCGGTGAGCCCGGCCGGCAGCTGCACACCGCACACCGCGCCGGTGCGCTGGTAGTCGGCGAGCCCGGAGCCGGTGAGGTAGCCGCGCGCCACGCACTCCACCGGCAGCATCTCCAGCCGCTTCACCAGCAGGGCCCTGCCACGTACCTCGGCGGGGATGCGCGGGTCGTCGGCGGTGACCAGGTGGTTCGGCGTCACGTCGGCGAGCAGCTCGAACCAGAAGACGCTCATCGCGGTCAGCACCCGGCCCTTGTCGGGGATGGGGGTGTCGAGCACGTGGTCGTACGCCGAAATGCGGTCAGAGGCGACCAGCAGCAGGTGTTCGTCGTCCACGGCGTGCAGCTGGCGAACCTTGCCTGCCGCGATCTGGGGGTAATCGGCGAGTGCAACCACGTGCTGATTGTCTCGCACCGGGCCCCGGGTGCTCACACACGGGCGGTGGTAAGAACCCGACGTGGGGCGTCCGTACCAGCCCGAGCACAGGAGGAATTCGTGACCGAGACATTCACCGACTGGCTCCGCCAGCGCAGCGAGCCCGACTGGACCGCGGTCATCACGCACCCGTTCACCCGGGGCGTGTTCGACGGGCTGGTGCCGGTCGAGTCGATGCGCTCCTACCTGGTGCAGGACTACCAGTTCGTCGACGACTTCCTGGCACTGCTCGGTTCCGCGCTGGCGAAGGCCGACCGCTACTCATCGCGGCTAGCGATCGCGGGCAGCATCGCCGTGGTCACCAGCGAGGAGACCACCTATTTCCAGCGCGCTTTCGACGCGTTGGGCGTCGGCGAGGCGGACCGGGTGCGTCCGAGGCTGGACGAGGCGACCGTGGCGTTCCGGGAGCTGATGACCGACACCAACGCGCACGGCAGCTACGCCGAGGTGTTGACAGTGCTGACCGTCGCGGAGTGGACCTACCTGGAGTGGGCGATGCGCGCGCCGGCCGCGCTGCCGGAGAACTTCGTGCACGCCGAGTGGATCACGCTGCACAACAACCCGGACTTCCAGTCCTGGGTCCGGTGGCTGTGCCGAGAACTGGACCGGGTGGGCGCGGACCTCGACGAGCGCGACCGGGCCCGCTGCCTGCGCCTGTTCCAGCACGCGACCCGCTGCGAACTCGACTTCTTCAACACCCACTGGCCGTGACGGCAGGCTTTCGGAAGTTCGTCTTGCCCAGTGGCGCATCCTCGCGGGCCGGTGTGGAGCGAAACGGCCTGTTTGCCTCATTAGGCGAGGTGAACGTCCGTTCGCTGCATCCACCGCGACGCTGGATCCGGACCACCCTCGCAGCTCGCACCGCCGCAGGTTCGCAGCGGCCTTCTCGCGAGGACAGCCCGGACTGTCGCCGACGGGTGAATTCTCGGCCGTCGTTGACACCGGACGCCGCGGACATACACAAGTCCGGCATCCCACAGCCGAGAAGGCCGCTGAGGTTCCGCTACCCGCACCGCAACGCATGAATAGGTTGGAGGCGCTCGATGGAAATTGCGGGCCCCGGGCGACGTCAGAGGATGTCGGCGGGGCGGTAGGCGGCGGCCTCCGGGTGGCGGGCCGTGATCTTCTCGATCCGCCCGACGATGTCACCGACCTGGGCGGCTGCCGCGCCGGTGAAGGCGAGGCGGTCCGCCAACAGGGCGTCCAGCTGGGCGCGGTCCAGCGGCAGCCGGTCGTCGGCCGCGAGCCGGTCCAGCAGGTCGTTGCGCTCCGCGCCCTGCTCGCGCATGGCCAGCGCGACCGCGACCGCGTTCTCCTTGATCGTCTCGTGCGCGGTCTCCCGGCCGACACCTGCCCGCACCGCCGCCATCAGCACCTTCGTGGTGGCCAGGAATGGCAGGTAGCGGTCGAGCTCGCGGGCGACCACCGCCGGGAACGCGCCGAACTCGTCGAGCACGGTCAGGAACGTCTCCAGCAGGCCGTCGAAGGCGAAGAACGCGTCCTGCAGCGCCACCCGGCGCACCACGGAGCAGGACACGTCGCCCTCGTTCCACTGGTCGCCAGCCAGCTCGCCGACCATCGACACGTAGCCGCGCAGCACCACCGCGAGGCCGTTGACCCGCTCGCAGGACCTGGTGTTCATCTTGTGCGGCATCGCGCTGGAGCCGACCTGCCCCGGTTTGAAGCCCTCGGTCACCAGTTCGTGCCCGGCCATCAGCCGGATCGTGGTGGCCACGTTGGACGGTGCGGCGGCGAGCTGGGCGAGCGCGGTGAGCACCTCGAAGTCCAGCGAGCGCGGGTAGACCTGGCCGACGCTGGTCAGCGTGCTGCCGAAGTCGAGGTGTCCAGCCACGCGGCGCTCCAGCTCGGTGAGCTTCTCCGGGTCGCCGCCGAGCAGGTCGAGCATGTCCTGCGCGGTGCCGACCGGTCCCTTGATGCCGCGCAGCGGGTAGCGCGCGAGCAGCTCCTCCACGCGGTGGAAGGCGACGAGCAGCTCGTCGGCGGCGGTGGCGAAGCGCTTGCCGAGCGTGGTTGCCTGGGCGGCGACGTTGTGCGAGCGACCGGCCATGACGAGCTCGCCGTACTCGCCGGCGAGCCTTCCCAGCCGCGCCAGGACGGCGACCGTGCGGTCGCGGACGAGCTCCAGGCTGCGGCGGACCTGCAGCTGTTCGACGTTCTCGGTCAGGTCCCGGGAGGTCATGCCCTTGTGGATCTGCTCGTGGCCAGCGAGGGCGTTGAACTCCTCGATGCGGGCCTTGACGTCGTGGCGGGTGACGCGCTCGCGGGCGGCGATTGAGTCGAGGTCGACCTGCTCCAGCACACGCTCGTAGTCGGCGACCGCCTGCGCGGGGACGTCGATGCCGAGGTCGGCCTGGGCGCGCAGCACTGCGAGCCAGAGCTTGCGCTCTAGGACGATCTTGTGCTGCGGGGACCACAGCTCGACCAGTTCGGGCGAGGCGTAGCGGGCGGCGAGGACGTTCGGGATGCTGGGCTTGACCGTCACGAACAGCCAGGATACCGGCGGGGTGTCGCCGCCCGGCTCACCCGGTCGCGCCATGCCGGAAGCCGCAACTGACAACGCGTGGGACTTGCGGGCAGGTGGACGACACCTCCGCAGACAGGAGTTTCAATTGAAACTGCGGTCTCCCGGTCTCCCAGCACCAGTTTCGATTGAAACTGCGGGACACCTGGTGCCGTTCGCCCTTCACCCCGTCCGGGTCAGTGCAGCGTGAGCTCGGGTTGGCCGCGAGCACGTCGAGCTGCTCGAAGCCGGGCGCTTCGTCTGGTCCTGCTGGTCGGGCTGCGTAGCCGGCGAGCGCACCACCGGCATTGCCCGCGGACGGCGCGGCGACGACCCTCGCGCCGAGTTCCCGCGCGCGCGGGAACCGCAGCCACCATGCCCCGCGCTTTGAAACTGCCGGTCGGGTTCTGGGCTCCGTCCTTGATGCGCAGGTCGGCGATGCCGAGCTCGGCGGCGAGCCGCGGCGCGGCCAGCAGCGGGGTGAAGCCTTCGCCGAGGCTGACGATGTTCTCCTCGTGCGGATCGGCAAGACCTCGCGATACCGCCACATGGTGGGTTCGCGCCCTTGGAGGTCGTGTGCGGGCAAAGCGACACGTTCGCCAGGTCGGAGCGCCAGCAGAGCGCTTTCCCGCATTTCGCGCACAACCCGCGCAGTACGTCCGGGCCGCAGGTCTGTCCGCAGTCGGTGCATTCGAGGTGGGTGAGCGTGCTACCGGTGGGAGCCGCCAGGACCGCATCCTTCTCGGCACCCACCCATTCGGTCCAGCCCTGCACGTTCGGCGGCCGCTTCTGCACGTGGTCGGAACATTTCGGCAGGTAATCCCCGGAACGAGTCCGGAAATCCGCGTACGAAGGCGGACCGGTACATTAATCCAGAGCTAAATAATTCGACCCGCGCTGGACGGCGAGAAATTCCAACCATATCGTTGGGCCACCGAGTTGGCGCGAAAAAGGACTCGAACGGATGGTCATCGACGTGTTCGGCGATGAACGGCAGGGTCTCTTCTGGATTGTCGGCATGGGCCTGGCCGTGCGGCATGCCACCACCCTCCGCCCCGGCGCGGTGTACGCCGGGCAATCGATACCGTCTCTCTGCGGAGTTTCGGTGAAAGTTCCGCAGCCCACCCCGAGCGGCCGCGTGCCGAGCTCGAAACCGATCACCGACAAATGCCCGGGATGCTCGAGGGAAGCGACCGAGGCGAATTTTGTGGAAACGACCTGGGATTTCTGACCCCGGCGGGCGGCGGAAAATCGATCGCCACGGAGCGGCGGCGCGCACTACCGTTGAACGCGCCATGACTCCTAACAGTGCCAGTTCGCTCCGATTCCTGTCGTCCCTGCTGGTGCAGCGGCCGGGCTTGCTGACACTCGCGACGATTTCCGGCGCGTCGTGGATGCTGCCGACCGCCCTGATGCCGCTGGTCGTCGGCCGGGCGATCGACACCGGGATCCGCGGCGCCGACGGCGGCGCGCTGCTGCGCTGGGTGCTGGTCGTGCTGGCGCTCGGCGTCACACTGATGGTCGCCGCCGGCGTGCTGAGCTGGGCGGCGCACACGCTCTGGCTGCACGGCACGGCGGGCGCCCAGCGGATCGTGCTGAACCACGTGGTGGGCCTCGGTGCCACGCTGACCCGCAAGGTCCGGGCCGGTGAGGTGGTCACGGTCGGTGCGTCGGACGTCTTCCGCGTCGGCGGGTTGTTCGAGGTGATCGGTCGGGCGACCGGGTCGCTGGTTTCCTTCGCGGTCGCCGCGATCATGGTGCTGTGGATCTCGCCCGTAATGGGCGTAGTCGTGCTGATCGGCGTGCCGCTGGCGACCGTGGGCATCGGGCCGCTGCTGAACCCGCTGCGGCGCCGCAACGAGGCACAACGGGAGCAGTTGGCGCAGGTCAGCGCCCAGGCGTCGGACATCGTGTCGGGCCTGCGGATCCTGCGCGGCGTCGGCGGCGAGTCCCGCTTCCACGCGCGGTTCGTCGACGCCTCGCGGCGGGTCCGGGACGCCGGGATCGCCGCCGGGCGGCTCGAGGCGCTGCTTGCCGGTGCGGAGATCCTGCTGCCCGGTCTGGTCACGGTGCTGGTGACCTGGCTCGGCGCGCGGCTGGCGCTGGACGGCACCATCAGCGTCGGCGAGCTGGTCGCCTTCTACGGCGTGTCGGCGTTCCTGGTGATCCCGGTCCGCACCGCCACTGAAGCGGCCTACGCGTTGTCGGCCGGGCAAGTCGCGGCTGGTCGCATTCGTGCACTGTTGCGGCTGGAGCCCGAACCGGCGCCGCCAAAGCACCCGAAGTCGCTGCCGCCGGGCCCGCTGGGCCTGTTCGACGAAGCCACCGGGCTGCGGATACCGGCGGGCGAGCTGACCGTGATCGACGCTGGCGAGCAGGCGGAAGCCCTCGCCGAGCGCCTGGCCGACGAGGCGATCGCCGGTGGCGTGCCGCTGCGCGAGGTCGTACGGGACGAGGCGCGCCACCGAATCGTGTGGGCGCACAACCAAGACCTGCTGTTCGCCGGACCGGCGCGGGCCGAACTTGACCTGGAGTCCAGTGTGGACATCGACAGCGCGTTGCACGCGGCCGATGCGCACGACGTGATGTCCGCGCTGCCAGCAGAGGGGCTGCTGGACGAGCGCGCCCGCTCGCTGTCCGGCGGCCAGCGCCAGCGCTTGCTGCTCGCCCGCGCGTTGTGCGCGGACGCCGACGTGCTGATCCTCGACGAGCCAACCTCGGCAGTCGACGCGCACACCGAGGCACGGATCGCCGAGCGGGTCAGCGTATTCCGCCGGGGCCGCACCACGGTCGTGCTCAGCCAAAGTCCACTCTGGACAGCCGTGGCGGATCAGGTGAGGCGCGTGGGGGTCGGCGCATGACGACGAAGCTCCCGCTGGCGGACGGGATGGCGGTTCGCCGCTGGGTCTGGCAAACGCTCCTGATGCACCGCCGCCGGTTCGCCGCGATGATGCTGCTGTTAGGCCTGGCAACGCTGGTCGGGCTGATCGGCCCGCAGGTCCTCGGCAACCTCGTCGACTCGGTGATCACCGGCACCACCACCGGGCACGTCGACCTGCTCGCCGCGGCATTCCTGGTGGTACTCGTGACGCAGGCGCTGCTGACGCGCTCGGCCCGGCTGCGCGCGACGATGCTCGGCGAGCACCTGCTGGCGGAATCGCGCGAGAGCATGGTCGGCCACGCGCTGCGGCTGCCGCTGGGCACCGTCGAGGCGGCGGGCACCGGCGACCTGCTCAGCCGTGCCACCACGGACGTCGACCGGCTCGACTACACGATCCGCAACGCCGCGCCCGAAATCACCACCGCGCTGATCACGATCGTGCTGACCGGCGTCGCGATGATCGTCACCTCGCCGCTGCTCGCCTGCGGGATGCTGGTCGCCGTGCCGCTGATGGTCCTCAGCACGCGGTGGTACCTGCCGCGATCGCTGCCGAACATCCAGCAGATCGCGGAGTCCTGGTCGGAAGTCCAGTCGAGCACGCACGAATCCGTCGAGGGCGCGCGGACCATCGGGGCCTTGCTGCTGGCCGGGCGCCGCATCGCGCGCAACGAGCAGGTGCTGGGCCTGGCCCTGGAAGCCGAGAAGCGGCACCGGTTCCTGCTCACCGCGTGGCTGCCGTGCCTGGAGCTGTCGTACGTGCTGCCGATCGGCGCGATCCTGCTGATCGGCGGCTGGGCCTACCAGTCCGGGTTCGCCGAGCTCGGCACCATCATCACCGTCGTGCTCTACGCCCAGGCGATGTCTAACCCGTTCGACGAGCTGTTCATGTGGCTCGAAGAGCTGCAGACCGGGCACACGGCGCTGCAACGCATCCTCGGCGTCCGCGACGTCCCGGCGGCCGACGATGGCGACGCCCCGCGGCGCAACGGCGAGACGACGGGCCGCGACCTGTTGATCCGCGACGCGCGCTTCTCCTACCGGCAGGACCGGGAGGTGCTGCACGGCGTCGACCTCACGGTGCCCGCAGGGCAGCGGTTGGTCATCGTCGGTCCGTCCGGGGCCGGGAAGTCCACGCTCGGCCGGTTGATCGCCGGGATCAGCCGCCCGGACTCCGGGTCGGTCGCCTTCGGCAGCACCGAGATCACCGAGCTGGCCGCCGAGCTGCTGCGCCGCGAGGTGGTGCTGCTGACCCAGGAACAGCACGTGTTCGCCTGCACGCTGCGGGACAACCTCACCCTGCCGGACGGCGAGGCCTCCGACGACCAGCTGACCGACGCGCTCAAGACGGTCGGGCTGCTGGACTGGGTGGAAGCGCTGCCGGACGGGCTCGACACGGTCTTGGGCGCCGGCGGTCACGCGGTTCCGGCAGCCCGCGCGCAGCAGCTCGCGCTAGCCCGGGTGCTGCTGGCCGACCCGCACACCGTGGTCCTAGACGAAGCGACGTCCCTGCTGGACAACGCCACTTCACGGGACCTGGAGCGGGCGCTTTCGACGCTGTTGGCCGGGCGCACGGTGATCGCGATCGCGCACCGGCTGCACACCGCGCGCAATGCCGACAAGGTGGCCGTGATGGCGGAAGGCCGCATCGTCGAACTCGGCAGTCACGCGGAACTGCTCGCCGCCGACGGCTCGTACGCGCGGCTGTACCGGGTGGCTCAAAGAAGGTCTTGAAAGTGGTTTTCCGCAGCGAGGCGGGTAGCGGCTCTCCTGCGGGAGTTACCGTCGCCGTCTCGTGGGATCCCCGACATGATGTATGTCCACCCCGCACGTCGGGGCTGTCCCTGCGAGGCGACGTGCTGAGAATCCGCGGCGGTGCAAGCTGAGCCCCGCACCGAAAGCGCGGCAACCGCCGCTTGCGGGAGGAGCATCTCAGCCCAGCTGAGAACGCAGCATCCGCCGCGCCGCCGCGCGTGGATCGGGGTCGCTCTCGATCAGCGCATTCACCACCGCGCCGTCCACCAGCGCGATCAGTTCGAGC
Organism: Saccharopolyspora sp. NPDC000995; assembly: GCF_053599315.1. Lineage (NCBI taxonomy): Bacteria > Bacillati > Actinomycetota > Actinomycetes > Pseudonocardiales > Pseudonocardiaceae > Saccharopolyspora > Saccharopolyspora sp. NPDC000995. The sequence goes on along the minus strand of NZ_JBSFLZ010000028.1, from coordinate 26,603 downwards.
AGCCGCTCGCGGCTGACCTCCATGCCGCTGCGGGCGAAGATCTCCGCGAGCAGCTGGTGCAGTTCCGCGCTGAGCTCGCGCATCAGGGGAGCGAGGTAGGGGCGACGCGGTGAGCCGACCAGCCGCTCATACCGCAGCAGCACCGGTTCCGCGCCGCCGTCCCGCGACCCGATGCCCAGCAGCAGGTCCAGCAGCAGCTCGATCACGGCTTCGGTGCTGCGGGGACGCTCGGCGAGTTCGTCGAGCCGGGCCCGGCCGGTGGCCAGTTCCTGCCGCGACTCGTACTCGACGGCGGCGCTGATCAGGTCGTCCAGGGACGAGAAGTAGTAGGTGGTGGATGCCAGCGGGAGGCCGGCGCGCTCGGCGACCGCGCGGTGCCGCACCGCGTCGAAGCCGCCCTCGGCCAACAGCTGCGCGGCAGCCACCACCAATGCCTGCCGTCGCCGCTCGCCCTTCGGAGTACTGGCCGCTGTCATGTCTGCCGATCCTATGCGCCGCCGGGCATGACCCGGACATTTCGCAGAGCTGGTCCCGACCTCACGCTCGTGGCGAGCAGTTTGCCCGAAACTGCCCGCGAAACGTCGGGCACCCGGCCCTGAAATCGGTTTCAGTCCTCGTTCGTGTGGGATCTGGACGCCGTCGCCTCGCCCACCCGGGCCGGGTCGCGTTTTCGCGCGAAACGCCGCCCGTTCCCGGTGGGCACTTGGTTGGCGTCCACGAGCCCAGTCAGTGGCCGACGCCGGCGAGGTTCAGGCCGATCACACCCGCGACGATCAGCACGATCGAAACCAGCTTCATCACCGAGAAGCCGTCGCCGAGCCAGACCATGCCCACGATCGCCGTCAGCGCGGCGCCGATGCCGGTCCACACCGCGTACGCGGGGCCCGCGGGCAACTCGCGGACCGCGTACGCCAGGCCCGCGAAGCTGACAGCGGCCAGCACGAAGAAGGACACGGTCGGGATCAGGCGGCTGAAGCCGTGCGAGAGCTTCAGCGAGATCGCCCAACCCGCTTCGAACACTCCCGACACCATCAGAATGATCCAGGCCATCATCACTGGTCGCTCTTCCCTCGGTCCTGCAGCGAAACCACCCGCCGAATTTGGCTCAAACGTACCAATAATCTGGTACGAACGTACCGTTTGTGGTGATGGAAGACACCACAAACCGAACACAGCAGGCTAAGGAATACCGTTTCCGCAGGTCATCGCGCTTTAGAAGCTGCGCGCCGCACCTACGTAGCTTGCGCCGCCGCGGGTTCTCAGGCTGTGCCCACCCCGTCGGAGTCCTTGGCGAGGCCGACCCCAGCGCCGCGTAGGTCATGCCACCAGTCGGGGATCCCGGAGTCCAGACGGCGTATGAGGTTCTGCCGCCCGCACCGCTACGCAAACCAAGCCGGCAACAGCCTCAATCCGAAACCGCTCAAGGGAGGTGCGCAAGCGGAACCTGCTCACGCGCGGCGAGCAGGCAGAACCAGTCAGTACTGGGCGGCGAGGTCTCCTGCGATCGACGCGATCCGAGTGCCGTACGGCGCAGCAGGAGAACCGGCGTCCGGGGCGCTGAGCACGACGACCAACTTGCCGCTGCGTGCTTGGCGCACCGACTGCTCGGTGCCGTCCGGACGCCGCACATCGCCGGGCGTGGCCTGGTCCGGCGGCATCGCGCCCACCGGGCCGACGATCACCGTGACGCTGCCCGTCGCTGGCCCGTCGCGCAGCACGAACGAAGCCGTCTTCGAGCCGGACGGGCAGGGCTTGGCGGCGACCGGAGCCGTCCCGGCCGCCTCGGGCAACTGCCTGGTCGCCGCGTCCGCGAGCTGCGCGTCCGGCCCGCACCCCGAGCGGTCGCCCAGGACGCCCGGCCCGTCGAAGCGCGGGGAGCTCGACGCTGTCTCCGGCACCGATTTGCTCGCGACGTTGCTGGTCTCAGACTGCCCGAACAGGCCGGTGCCAAGGCCCACACCGCCCACCAGCACCGCTGCCGCGACGACCGTGCCCCCCACCGCCGCCATCCGCCGGCGCGCCGTGATGCGCCGCGAGGCCCGCGCCACGTCGTGCTCATCGAACGACGACGGAGGAACGGACTGCACCGAATCGCGAAACAGCTCTTCAAGCTTGCGCTCGTCCACCTACCCGCACCTCCTCACGCCGACCGCAGGTCGCCGAGCTCGTCGCCCAGCGCTTCCCGCAACGCCGCCAGCCCCCGGGCACACTGGCTCTTCACAGTTCCCTCGCTGCATCGCATGACGGCCGCCACCCCAGCGACGTCCAGCCCCTCCAGGAATCGCAGCACCAGCACCGCGCGCTGCTTCGGCGGGACCTTCTGCAGGCCTGCGAGCAGGGTCTGCTTGGTCGCCACCGCGTTGTCCACGTCCGGCGAATCCACCGGGCGATCCGGCAGCACCTCCGCAGCGCGCTCCCGCCGCCACGGCCGCCGGGACTCATCGATCAACGCGCGGGTCAACGTCCGGCGCACGTACGCGTCCAGCGCACCCTTGTCGCGAACCTTGCGCCAATGCCGGTGCAACGCAATGAAGGCGGTCTGCGCGAGATCATCCGCGCGGTGCCAGTCACCGCACATCATGTACGCCATTCGACGCACCGCCTCCCGCCGAGCCACGAAGTACTCCGCGAACTCCTTCTCTTCGCGCTGGTCCACGCGGAACTCTCCGCTCGTTTCGTGCCTGCATCTGTAGGACGGGATCGCCGACCCCAACCGTTGCACGCCCCGGTGCCGTCGCTCCACCCCGTGATTGATATCGCAGGCGCCGCATCCGTGTCCGCAGGGTTGTTGCCTTAACCCCATGTGGATGTGATGTGATCTATTTGTGACCAACACGGCACCGATCGACCTCCGCTCCGACACTGTCACGCGTCCCGACGAGCAGATGTCCGCGGCCATGGCCGCCGCGGAAGTCGGCGACGACGTGCTCGACCACGACCCGACGATGCGCGCGCTGGAAGAACGTGCCGCGCAGCTGCTCGGCACCACCGCAGCGCTGTGGGTGCCCAGCGGCACGATGGGCAACCTGATCGCGCTGATGCTGCACCTGAAACGCGGCGATCGGTTCCTCGCGCCGCGCGGCTCGCACGTGCTGCACCACGAGCTCGGCTCCGCCGCCTGGCTGGCTGGCGGCATGCCGGACCCGCTGGAATGGAGCGCCGGCCCGGGACGTCCAACAGCCGAGGCGGTGCGGGCTCAAGCCAACGTCGCCATGGGCTACGACAAGCTGAACACGACGCTGTTGTGCCTGGAGAACACGCACAACGGCGCGGGCGGCGCGGTGATTCCGCTGCACGAGCACGCCCAGCTGGCGGCGGCTGCGCGCGACAGCGGGCTGCGGGTCCACCTCGACGGGGCCAGGGTCTGGAACGCCTCGGTGGCGCTTGGCGTGCCGCCGGCCGCGCTGACCGTCGGCGTCGACACCGTGCAGGCATGCCTGAGCAAAGGGCTCGGCGCCCCCGTCGGTTCCGTCGTCGCAGGTAGCGAGGACTTCGTCGGGGAAGCCCGCCGGGTGCGCAAGATGCTCGGCGGCGGGGTCCGGCAGGGCGGCGTGCTGGCGGCGGCCGGACTCGTCGCCCTGGACCGGATCGACGCGCTCGCCGAGGACCACGAGAACGCCCGCGCGCTCGCCGAAGGACTGGCCGAGATCGGCTGGGACGTCACCCCGCCGCAGACCAACATCGTTCTTGCGGCGGTTCCCGATGTGCGGGTGACCCTGGAACGCTTGCACGCGGCGGGAGTGCGAGCGGTGCCGATGAGCGGACAGGTCCGGTTCGTGACGCACCGCGACGTGTCGACGGCCGACATCAAGGAAGCGCTCCGTAGGATCAGCGAATCGCGGATTTGATGTGCTTTATGGCACATCGACGACTGGCCCCGCCGGACGACGTCCGAGAACCCACGGCGGTGCAAGCTGCGTAGGTGACCTAAGCGGACTGCGCTTCAAAGATCAAGAACTGGTACTGAGCTCCAGTCTGGAGGACGCATGGTGCGCTGGGTCGTGTTCGACTACGGCGAGGTGATCAGCCGACGCACGACGGCGCTGCCCGCGATCGCGGCGCTGCTAGACGTAGATCAGCCGAAGTTCGAGGATGCCTACTTCGCCGAGCGCCTCGCCTACGACTGGGGCCTCCCCGACCTGGAGTACTGGCAAGCGGTGGCGGCGAGGCTGGGCAAGAGCGTTGACGCCGAACTGTCCGAGCGGCTGACCCGCACCGACGTCATCGGCTGGTCGGAGACCGAGCCGGAATCCGTGCAACTGCTGGAAGACCTGCACCGGCAGGGCGTCACGATGGCGGTTCTGTCGAACGCGCCGTCGTCGTTCGGGCGAGCGGCGGAGCAGACGAACTGGGCGCGGCTGTTCAAGCACCTGATCTTCTCGGGCGACCTGCGGCTGGCGAAGCCGGACGTGGGGATTTACCGGGCCCTGCTCGAAACGCTCGACGCCCCGGCGGAGAGGTGTCTGTTCTTCGACGACCGCCAGAAGAACGTGGACGGAGCCCGCGAAGCGGGCCTACACGCGGAGCGCTGGCAGGGCGCGGAAGCTGCCCGAGCCACCCTCCGAACCCACGGCGTCCTCCCCTGACCAGCGATCTTTCCCGAGCCAAGGGGTTCGACCCCCGATACCACAGCGCAAAGCCCTGCTTGGGAGTAGCGGTCGGGCGACGGGTAGGTGCCCCTCACCGCGTTCCAATCGAGGGTCAGGGTTTGATCTGCTTGCGGTCCCGGGCCCAGCCGATCGCGGCGGTGGCGACGAAGAGCACGCCGCCGATCACTGCGAGCCAGAACAGCCCCTTAATGACGAAGCCCGCCACCGAGATCACCAGCCACAACAGCAGCAGGCCGCCGATCACCTTCCACAACATCGCAAGCACCTCAGCTCGACCGCGCCGGATCCCGTCCTGCCTCCAGCGTGCCAGACAACCGGCCCGCAGCGGCCTCCCGAAAGCCCATACCAGGGAAAACTCAGGGAACCCCGAGGACCACTCCCCAACGGTCAGGACCCGTGAGCATTTATGCGCCCCACAGCGTCTAGCACAAGCGAACGGCCCGTTCGTCCCGGCGGGTTCTAGCGATCCCGCAACACCCTGGATTTCAGGGAGTTGCGGGGATCGTGGTTTCTGGAGACGACACAAACGGTCCGTTCGCCTAACCAACGTCTTCGGGAACCGCCTTTGACAGCACCCGAAGCATTTATGGGTCAGGAGGCGCTTGGGAGCCAGCGGGCCAGGCGGTCCAGGGCTTCGGCGATGTCTTCGGTGCTCCCGGCGAACGACATCCTCAAGAAGCGGTTGCCCAGCACCGGATCGAAGTCGACACCCGGCACCACCGCGACACCCGTTTCGTCCAGCAGCCGCCGGCAGAACCCCGTCGCGTCGGCGGTGAGGTGCCCGATGTCCGCCCAGGCGTAGAAAGCCCCGTCGGCCGGGGCGACCCGGGTGATGCCGAGGTCCGCGAGGCCGTTGAGCAGCAGCTCCCGGTTCGTCCGGTAGCGCTCGACGTGCGCGCCGACCTCGGCGTAGGCGTCCTCGGAGAACGCCGCGACCGCCCCGTGCTGCGACAACGCGGGCGGGCAGAGCGTGAAGTTCCCGGTCAGCGAGTCCACCGCGCGGCGTAGCCGCGGCGGCACCAGCATCCAGCCCAGCCGCCAGCCCGTCATGGACCAGAACTTGGAGAACGAGTTCACCACTACCGCTTCGCGGGAGAACTCCCACGCCGAATGCAGCGGATCCCCGTAGCTCAGGCCGTGGTAGATCTCGTCGCTGATCAGCTGCACGCCGTTGGTCTCGCACCACCGCGCGAGCCCGGCGAGCTCGTCGCGGGAGAGCACCGTGCCGGTCGGGTTCGCGGGGCTGGCCACGATCAGCCCGCGCACCGGCTCGTCGAGCGCGTCAAGCATTGCCACGGTCGGCTGGAAGCGGGTCGTCTCGTCGCACGGCAACTCCACGACCTCGCAGCCCAGTGCCGCCAGGATGTTCCGGTAGGCCGGGTACCCGGGGCGGGCCAGCGCGACTCGGTCCCCGGCGTCGAAAGCGCTGAGGAACGCGAGCAGGAAGGCACCTGAGGCGCCGGTGGTCACCACGACGTTGTCGGCCTGGACTGCCAGCCCGTAAGAACGGTCGTAGTGCCCAGCGATCGATTCGCGCAGTTCAGGAAGGCCGAGCTGCTCGGTGTAGCCGAGCGCGTGGTGGTTCAACGCCCGCGCGGCGGCTTCGCGGACCGCCCCCGGCGCGGGCGTGGCGGGTTGGCCGGCGGCCAGCGAGACCACGTCGCCCTTCGACCGCTGCCGCTCTGCGGCCGCGGACAGGACCTCCATCACCTGGAACGGCTCGACGGCCGCCCGCTCGGCGACTCGCAATGCAGTGGCGCTGTCGAACATGCCCCCAGCCTGCCAGGTGCCTGGTCAACCCCGGACATCCGGCCTCCCCTCGCTGGCACCTCTCAGGCACGGACTTTGAACGCGGGCTTTGTCCTTGAAGCGGCGAAGCCGCTCAGCCCAGCCTCGCAACCGGCACCCCTGCGGGTTCTCAACAGTGTCCTGCGGGACACCCTCGTAGCCCGGGCTATCTCGCGAGGACAGCCCCGACGCGACGCATTGGACATACCGCGCGTCGGGAGCGACCGGGATCGCGGCAGCCGATGGTGGCGCCCGTCCTCGACCAGACGACGCATGATCTCCGGTCTTGCAATTGTGCTGGCGCTGCGCCCCGCGGACTAGCCGCTGCGCCCCCGAGGGCTCGATGCGCGTCGGGATCCCGGAGTGGAGAAGGCTCTGCGGTTGCGCCGCCGGCACCGCCATGCAAAACGGCCTGGCAGCAGGTGCCCGTCAGTAGCCTTGGTAGCCACCGCCCTGGGACATGGACTTCAGGCCCGGGTGCCCTTCGAAGCCGCCATAGCGGTCGAAGGTGTAGCGGACCCCGGCGATGATGTTGTCCACCGGATTCCAGATGTCGTCGTGCCCGGGGAGCTTGTGCGCCTGGAACGTCGGGTCGATGCACTGCATCAGGCCCTTCGACGGCGTTCCCTTCGCGGCGTTGGAGTCCCAGTCGTTGATCGCGTGCGGGTTGCCGCCCGACTCCTTCTGGATGATCGTCTGGATCTCGTCAATGTTGTCCTCGGTGACCGGGATGCCGTTGGCCTGCAGGATCTTGATGGCCTCCCGGATCCACTGCTCTACGTTGCCGGGCAGCGGACCGCTGCTGGGCGGGCCACCGCTGGGTCCGAGGCCACCGCCGCCTCCGACGTGGGAGCCACCGGAGCCACCGGATTCACCGCCCCCGCCACCACCGGAACCGCCGGAACCGCCGGAACCGCCGGAACCGCCAGAGCCACCGGACGAGCTCGACTCGCCGCCGGGCGTGACGGACTGCTGGTTGGTCTGCGAGGGCGCGATCCTGTCCCAATCGACCTGCCGCTGCGGGGCCGGCGTGAACGGTTGCTCGCCGGCCTTCGGCAGCGAGGACAACGCTCCGGTGAGCCCTGCCGCGGCGCCGCGCAACTCGCCCAGCGCGGCACCGAGCTTCGAGTTCGCCTCGTCGATCTTGCCCTTGGCCTCCTGGGCATGTTCCCGCATGGCCTTCCTGATGGCCTCGTCGCGCCGTCCTGCCGCCTCCTCCTTGGCTGCCTGGTCGGCCGTTCCGGCGATCTCCTTCTGGTAGGCGCCCTCGGCGCACCGCGCATCGGCCAGCGCCCGCTCGCCGATCGCGTTGGCCTGGTCCTTGGCGGACTGCACCGCCTCCGCCGCTCGGTCCAGCACGTCGGCCGAGCTCTGCAACGCCTCGCGGGCCTTGTCGAACCCGCCGGTCATCTTGCCCATGTAGGCGACGAAGGCGTCCGCGGAGGTACCCTCCCACGCCCCGTCGAGACCGCGCACGGACTGGTCTAGATCCCGCCCATGGTCGCCGGTCCTACCGGCCGCCTCGCGCCAGCGGTTGCCGATCGCGCGAATGTCCTCCGGCCTGCTGTCCTCGATCTTGCGCAGCTGCTCGGCGAGCTCGCCCCCACCGGGCTTGCTTGCTACCTCTCCCGAAATCCCCATCTGGTCCCCAGCTCAGCGGAACGATTCGACGTTCGCCTGGTCGATGTCCTCGACGGTGGTCCGCACCGCGTCGAGCGCGCTACTCGCGCTGCGCAGCAACTGCTCCCCGGCGTCCAGCTCCCGTTTGCCCGTGGCGTCGAGTTCGGCGATCGCGGACGCGAACGATCCCGCCGCCTCCAGCTCGCCGAAGACCGCGCCGTCGACGTGCTGGCCTTCGAAGCCGTCTCCGACAGCCCCGACCGGCCCGGCCTTGCCGTCCAACACCGCCCGGCAGTCCTCCAGGGCTTGCATGTTGTAGCCCGCCTGTGTCACGGCTCCTCCTCGCGCTCAACCCCGCGCGTTCGACGGCGGGCACCGCGGCCCGGTTCCGCGGGCCAGAGCAAGGACATCAGAAAAGCCCGCCCGGTGTCTGGGAATTCCCCATCGCCGGGCGGTTTTTCAGCGAAGTCTGGAGCCGGTCAGGCGGTCGGAACGGATATTTCGCCCTGCACCGCGCGGAGCGCGATGTCGGTGCGGTAGTGCGAGCCGGGCAGGTGCACGCCCTCGACCCGGCGGTACGCCTCCTCGCGGGCCGTCGCCAGGTCTTCGCCGGTGGCCACCACCGACAGCACGCGGCCGCCGGCGGAAAGCACCGCGCCGTCCTCCCGGCGGCGGGTGCCGGAGTGCAGGACGCCCTGGACGTCGCCTCCCTGGATCACGTCGTCGACACGCGGCCGCCCGGGGTAGCCCTCCGCGGCCATCACGACGGTCACCGCGGCACCGGGCTCCCACTCAAGCGGCGGCTGCTCGGCCAGTTCACCGCGCGCGACGGCGTTGAACAGCGACGCCAGCGGAGTGTGCAGCAGCGCCAGCACGGCCTGGGTCTCGGGGTCGCCGAAGCGGCAGTTGAACTCGATCACCTGCGGGCCGCTGGAGGTCAGCGCGAGACCGGCGTACAGCAAGCCGGAGAACGGCGTGCCGCGTCCCGCCAGCTCGTCGACCGTCGGCTGCACGATGGTGCGCACCACAGTCTCGACCAGGTCATCCGGCGCCCACGGCAGCGGCGCGTAGGCACCCATGCCGCCGGTGTTCGGGCCCGCGTCGCCGTCGCCGACCCGCTTGAAGTCCTGCGCGGGCAGCAGTGGGACCACCGTGGTGCCGTCGACCAGGCAGAACAGCGATGCCTCGGGGCCGTCCAGGAACGACTCCAGCAGCACCGGGTGCCCGCCGTCGAGCAGCTTGAGCGCGTGCGCCCGAGCCGCGTCGAAGTCGCCGCTGACCAGCACGCCCTTGCCAGCCGCCAGTCCGTCGTCCTTGACCACCCAGGTGGGGCCGAAGCGCGTCAACGCGGCATCCAGTTTCGCCGGGTTGTCCACCACTTCGCTGTGCGCCGTCGGCACACCAGCCGCGAGCATGACGTCCTTGGCGAATGCCTTGGAGCCTTCGATGCGCGCGGCGTCCTTCGACGGGCCAAAGCATGGGATGCCAGCCGCCCGGACCGCGTCGGAGGCGCCCGCGACCAGCGGGGTCTCTGGGCCGAACACGACGAGGTCGGCCTGCCATTTCGTGGCCAGCCCGGCCACCTCGTCCGGCTTCGCGACATCGACGCCGTAGGTCTCGGCGAGGGCAGCGGTGCCCGCGTTGCCCGGCGCGCAGGCCAGCGCGGTCACGGACGGGTCGCGGGACAGCGCCAGGACGATCGCGTGTTCCCGGCCACCGCCACCAATCACGAGGATTCGCACAAATCGTGAGCGTAGAGCGTGCGGCACGCCACGTCGGCAATGCCCCCGTCATTTCTCGCGCGGATGCCTCCCGTGGGCTGGATCATCCGGCCGATCCCGGTAGTTCACCTGGCCGTTGTCGCCGGGTCGCCGCCCCTTGCGCGAACGGTCGATTGCGGCGGTCAGTGTTTTGCCCGAATGTGCAGCGTTGATCGACATGCTGCGCGAGACACAGGAGGGCAAATGACGATCCGGGTATGCCTGACGGCTCTGTCCGTCGCGGGCGCAGCGGCGTTGGGGCTGATCACCGCGCCCGCCATCGCCGCACCGAACCGGCCGCAGGACACCGTCGGGGTGGCGGTCTTCGGGCACCGGGGTGCCTCCGGATACCGGCCGGAGCACACGCTGGCCTCCTACGAGCTGGCGGCCCGGATGGGTGCCGACTACATCGAGCCGGACCTGGTGCCCACCAAGGACGGCGTGCTGGTCGCGCGGCACGAGAACGAGATCGGCGGCACCACCGACGTCGCCGCGCACCCCGAGTTCGCCGGCCGCAAGACCACCAAGGTCATCGACGGCGCCTCGATCACCGGCTGGTTCACCGAGGACTTCACCCTCGCCGAGCTTAAGACGCTGCGCGCCAAGGAGCGCATCCCGGCAATCCGGCCGAACAACACGATCTACGACGGCCGCTACGAGGTGCCGACGTTCCAGGAGGTCCTGGACCTGCGCGAGCGGCTGTCCCGGGAGCTGCACCGCGAGGTCGGCGTCGCCCCGGAGACCAAGCACCCGAGCTACTTCGCCAAGCTCGGCCTGCCGCTGGAGCCCGGCGTCGTCGAGTCGCTGACCCGCAGCGGCCTGAACCGGCCGAACGCCAAGGTCGCCGTGCAGTCCTTCGAGGTGGGCAACCTCAAGGAACTCGACCGGGTGCTGCAGGTGCAGCTTGTGCAGCTGATCAGCAACTCCGGCGCGCCGCAGGACTTCATCGAGTCCGGTGACGCGCGCACCTACGCCGACCTGGTCAAGCCGGGGGGCCTGCGGGAGATCGCCAGGTACGCGGACGTGATCGGCCCGGACACGAAGGTAATCCTGCCGGTGGACGCCGACGGCTTCCTCACCAAGCCGACCGCCGTTGTCGCCGACGCGCACGCGGCCGGGCTCGAGGTGGTGCCGTACACGGTCCGCGCGGAGAACAACTTCCTGCCGGCCGACTTCCGGTCCTCGGCCGACCCGGCCGCCTTCGGCGACGTCTTCGGGTTCTTCGGGGCGCTGTTCGACCAGGGCATCGACGGGATCTTCAGCGACCAGCCGGACATCGCCGTCACCGCCCGCGACGAGTTCGAAGCGACGCATCGCTGAGCCAGCTCCGAGCGGTTCCCGGATGTTTCGTGCACAGTTTCAATTGAAACTGTGGTCGACATCTGGGTGCGAGCCACCGGCCGCGCCGGGCAATCGGGCAATCGGGCCATCGGGCCGCCTAATCTGTCCATGGTGGACGGAGGTGCTCGGTGGCCCAACTGCTGCTCGTCCTGATCGGTGCGCTGCTGGTCACCGCGGTCGCGCGGAGCCGCGAGATCGCATCCCCGCTGCTGCTGGTCCTGGTCGGCCTCGTCGCGTCGCTGATCCCTGGCACGGCGAAGCTGGAGATCGATCCCGAGCTGCTGCTGACTGTCGTGCTCCCGCCGCTGCTCTACGCCGCCGCGCTGGAGAGCTCCTACACCAACTTCCGGGCGCGGATCGCGCCGATCGTGCACCACGGCGTGCTGCAGGTCGTGGCCACGTCGTTCCTGATCGGCTGGCTGGCCTACACGATCATCCCAGAACTGCCGTTGAACTCGGCGATCGTGCTCGGCGCGGTCATCGCGCCGCCGGACGCGGTCACCGCCGCCGCGATCGGTCGCCAGCTGAAGCTGCCGCGCGGCGTGGTGACGGTCCTCGGCGGGGAAAGCCTGATCAACGACGCCGCGGCGCTGACCATCTACCGGATGGCGATCGCCGCGGTCGTCGGCACCACGCCGACCCTGGCCCAGGGGGCGCTGGTGTTCGTGCTGGCCGTGGTGGACGGCATCGTCGTCGGGCTGGTGTTCGGGATGCTCGCGCAGATCGCCCGGACCCGCGTGCCGGACGTGCAGGTGGCGACGGTGCTGGGCGTGCTCGTGCCGTTCATCGCTTACCTCACCGCCGAACAGCTGCACGGTTCCGGCGTGCTCGCGGTGGTGACCGCCGGGCTGTACGTCGGCCACAACCAGCCGCGTGCCCGGGCCGCCGGGCGGCTCCAGGAGCACACGGTTTGGGCGTCGATCAACCTCCTGCTGGAAAGCCTGGTGTTCGCCTACATCGGGCTGCAGCTGCACTCCGTCGTCGCAGCACTCGTCGCTTCCGGGCGCAACATCGGCACGGTGCTGGTGCACGCGCTGATAATCCTGGCCGCGACGATCGGCATCCGGATCGTGTGGATGTTCTGCTCCAACTACCTGCCAGGTCTGTCGCAGCTGCTGACCACCATGAGGCGTGGCGCCCGGTGGCGGCGCACCGCCGTGCTCTCGTGGGCCGGGATGCGCGGCGTGGTCACCCTCGCGGCCGCGGGCGCGATCCCGCACACCACCGGCACCGGTGAGCCGTTCCCGGCGCGGGAGCTGATCCAGTTCATGGCGTTCGTGATCGCGGTCGGCACGATCCTGGTGCAAGGGACGACGCTGCCGTGGCTGATCCGCAAGCTCGGCGTCACCGACCCGGACGAGGCCGCGCGCGACGACCAGGCTGAGTCGGAGGCCCGCGTGACCGCGACCAACGCCGCCCTGCACTACCTGGACGGGCTCACGCCCGACGACCTGCACACCAGCCCGGAGCACTTCGACCGGATCGTAGGCCGGATGCGGGCCCTGGTGGAGCACCAGGGGATGGCGGCGGCGGAGCAGGTCGGGCGCACGCCCGACGAGCGGGCGGACACCGCGAGCAAGGTGTTCTCCGACCTGCGCCGTGACCTGATCGAGGTGCAGCGGTCGGCGATGGCCGACGAGCGGGACGCGGGCAACCTCGACGACGAGGTGCTGCGCCGCGTACTGCGAGAGCTGGACCTACAAGAAGCCGCCCTGGACAGCTCCTGGCGAAACCGCTGACCGGCAGTTCCCCCGAAATTTCAATGGAAACCGATTTCCGCTATGAAATTGTGGAAGTTGTCCACAGCCGTCGGCGTGTCGGTGCGCGACACGCCGACGATCCGGTTTCCTTCGGCCTTTTCAGCGTGGCCGATCCGCAGCAGCGATGCTGAAAGCCCCGTGGCGCAGGGATGCCACAGGCGGGGCTGTCGCCTTGGCACCCCTCGCAACCTCGCCAGGAGAGCCCGGCGACGTATTGGTCATACGTGTGTCCGGGCTCCTGGAGCCGAGGAGGCTGAAAACGCTTGTCGAATTTGCGGTTCAACTCACGCCATGTTGTGACGGACGATGGTCTGGTCGCGGCCGGGGCCGACGCCGATCGCCGAGATCCGCGCCCCGGCGAGCTCCTCGATCCGCTCGATGTAGGCCTGGGCGTTGGCCGGCAGGTCCTCGAAGGTGCGCGCTCCGCTGAGGTCCTCCCACCAGCCCGGCATCTCCTCGTACACCGGCACCGCGTGGTGCACGCCGGTCTGCGTCATCGGCATCTCGTCGACCCGCTCGCCGTCCACGTCGTAGGCGACGCAGATCGGGATCGTCTCCAGTCCGGACAGCACGTCCAGCTTGGTGAGGAAGTAGTCGGTGATCCCGTTGACGCGGGTCGCGTAGCGCGCGATCACCGCGTCGAACCAGCCGGTGCGCCGCGACCGGCCGGTGGTCACGCCGAACTCGCCGCCCTGCTTGCGCAGGTTCTCGCCGGCCTCGTCGGTCAGCTCGGTCGGGAACGGACCGGCTCCGACGCGGGTGGTGTAGGCCTTCAGGATGCCGATCACCGCGTTGATCTTCGTCGGGCCGATGCCGGAACCGGCGCAGGCGCCGCCGGAGGTCGGGTTCGACGAGGTCACGAACGGGTAGGTCCCGTGGTCGACGTCCAGCAGGGTGCCCTGCGAGCCCTCCAGCAGCACGGTCTCGCCGCGCTCCAGCGCCTCGTTGATCAGCAGCTTGGTATCGGCGATGCGGCTGGCGAACTGCTCGCCCTGGGACAGCACGGTGTCCACGACCTCGTCGACGTCCAGCCCGCGGCGGTTATAGACCTTGACCAGGATCTGGTTCTTGATGTCCAGCGCGGCCTCCACCTTCTGCCGCAGGATCTTCTCGTCCAGCAGGTCCTGCACCCGCACGCCGACCCGGGCGATCTTGTCCTGGTAGCAGGGCCCGATGCCGCGACCGGTGGTGCCGATCTGCTTCTTGCCCAGGTACCGCTCGGTGACCCGGTCGATGGCCACGTGGTACGGCATGATCAGGTGCGCGTCGGCCGACACCAGCAGCCGCGAGGTGTCCACGCCGCGGCCTTCCAGCCCGGCCAGCTCCTCCAGCAGCACGCCGGGGTCGACGACGACACCGTTGCCGATCACGTTGGTCACGCCGGGGGTGAGGATCCCCGACGGGATGAGGTGCAGCGCGAAGTCCTGCCCGTCCGGCAGCACCACGGTGTGGCCCGCGTTGTTGCCGCCCTGGTAGCGGACGACCCACTGCGCCTGCTCACCGAGCAGGTCGGTCGCCTTACCCTTGCCTTCGTCGCCCCACTGGGCGCCGATCAGCACGATCGCCGGCATGTGAAACTCCAACCTGGATTGGGTGGTCGCCAGCGTGACCGCACGCTTCGCCCGCTCCCACCACGGGGTATGCCGGTCGATTAGGGTAAACCAGGAGCGAAACGTGAGTGCCACCGCATTGTCCTGCGGAAACGTCGAGTGCGCAGCGCGCCCGTCTGGTGACGGAGTGCAATGGTTCGACGTCCCGGCCACGCCGGGCCGCGACGACGTGGATCCGCTGGTCGCCGACACCGAGGAGCGGCTGGTGGTGCACGGCACCGACGCCGACCTCGCGGCGGTGGTGCTGCGCCTGCTCCGCAAGAACCGGCTGGCCGACCTTGTCGTGGGCTACGTCCCGGTCGGCGACTCGCCGGCCGCGCGGCTGTGGGGGCTCCGGGTCGGCGACTTCGACCGCGCGCTCACCGTGGCGCCGCGCCCGGCGGCGTTGATCAGGGACGATTCGGGCGGCGTGCTGCTCGGTGAGGGGACGATCGAGCCGATCACCGGCCAGGTGTACTGCGACGACGAGCAGGTGCTCAACGGCGCTGCGGTCAGCATCACCATCTCGCCGGACCCGGCCGCCACTGCGTTGCCGGAGCCTACCGCGGATCCGCTGAGCGCCATGCTCGAGCCGGCCGCCGACGGCCTGCTGGTCACCACTGTCCGCCGCGGCCTGCTGCGCCGTCGACGCGACGTCACGAGCGGTCGCGCGGTGCAGGCGTCGTTCCGGTCGGCGACGGTGCGCCGTGACGGCGTGGCCCATCCGCGACCGATGGAAAAGTGGGTCTGGTACCGGCACACCGAGGATCTCCAACTGGCCCGCTGAAATCAGAATTCCGCATTTCGACCAAATAGGATCCGATTTCACCCGAAATCGGAGCCCCGGACGCGCAACGCCCTGACCTGGGCGAATTCTGGTCGGATTGGTCCGAAATCACCCATTTCAAAAACGGGTCGAGCGTCGGCGGAACCAATTCGGCGGGGCGCAGCTCCGGCGACTTCCGGAACAGGTGTGCCGGATGGTGCGAAATTAACCAAGAGGTGGCACTATCAGTGGCGGTTTCACGCCAAGTCATCCATTGGCTACGCTCCGGCATTGTCTCGGCCGCCTGCGTGGGCAATGGTCAACACGGACACCGGCGAGACGCCCATGCGGAGGGAAGCCATGAGACGCCACCGATCGTTGCGCGCCACCCTGACCGCCCTGCCCCTGGCGGGTGCCCTTGGCCTCGCGCTGGCCGTTGCGGCCAGCGCCGAGCCGCCCGGCATTCCCAGCCCAGAGACGGCGAAAACCGAACTCGCTGAGCTGACCGTCGCGCCGGAGGGCTCGATGGACGGCTACAGCCGAGAGAAGTTCCCGCACTGGATCGAAGGCCCGGACGGCTGCAACACCCGCGAGGCGGTGCTCAAGCGCGACGGGAAGGACGTGGAGGTCGGCTCGGACTGCTACCCGACTTCCGGCAGCTGGTTCAGCCCCTACGACGGTGCGACCTGGACCAAACCGTCCGATTTGGACATCGACCACGTCGTGCCGCTGGCCGCCGCGTGGCGCTCCGGCGCCGCGAAGTGGACCCAGGACCAGCGCCAGGCGTTCGCCAACGACCTGGAAGGCCCGCAGCTGATCGCGGTCACCGACAACGTCAACCAGTCCAAGGGCGACCAGACCCCGGACGAGTGGATGCCACCGGAGGCCGGCTACCACTGCAAGTACGCGTCGATGTGGGTCGGCACCAAGCACAAGTACGAGCTGACCGTCACCGACGCGGAGAAGTCCGCGCTGCAGAAGGCCCTCAACGGCTGCTGATCAAGAGGTGAGGGGCACCCTTGAGTGGTTCACCCAACGGTTCACCCACCCAAGGGTGCCCCTCACCTATCGCCCGATCAGCGGGGAACCGCCCTGCCCGACCTGCCCAGCGCGGCACTGCGCGAAATCGCCGTCCGAACGCGGCAGGTCCTGACAGGACATACTGGGGGCATCCGAGGCGTCGTGAAGAGGACGGTTCGATGTCAGAGCATGCAGCGGTGCTGCGTTCCGAGGTGACCGCGCCGCCGGGCGGGGTGATGACCGACGAGGTCGGGGTGATCACCGGCGAACTGGAGCTGGCCACCGAATGCACCGATGGCGACGTGACGGTGTGGGTGCGCTACGCGGGCGCCGCCGAGTGGTACCGGCTCTCGGCCGCCGACTGCCACCTCCACGACCCGCGCGATCACGGCGCGCTGCACACCGCCCTGGTAGCTGTCCTGCACCGCCCCGATGCCGACCTACGTGGTTGAGCGCGAGGGACTCTCACCCGGACTTCTCCTCGGGGTGCAGGGGCGGTAGGGCGGAGATCGCTTCGATTCGGCTGAGGCCCGTGGCTTGCAGGAGGTCCACCGCGATCGAGCGGACCTGCATCACCACCACCTGCATCGAGAAGTCCCCCTCACCGAGAAGCTCCACTGTGGACTCCTTGGCGACCGACCGGGCGGCCTCGCGGGTCTGCAGCGGATCCATACCGCTGGCCAGCTCATCGCGCAGCAGCACCACGGCGCCCGCCAACTCCTCCAGGAGCCCCGGTAGCGGGCGGGGCACCGGCTCGCCGTCCCGCAGCGCGGTGAGCGCCCGTCGCGCCAGCACGCGGGTGTTGCGCAGCGCGCGGTCGATCGGCGTCGCCGCCGTCTCGTAGCGCTCCAGGTCGCCGCGCCGCCGCCACCGGATGGGCGCGAACCGCGCGATCTCCTGTCCGGCCTCCAGCGCGGTGCGGAGTTCTTCCACGTGCTTCTGGCTCTTGCGCGCCTTCGCGAGCACATCAGTGGCGAGATCGAGATCCTGGCGCGCCACCGCGTTCCCGACACCGCGCAGCGCGTCGGCGAGGGCACCGAGCACGAGGCGCCCATTGCGGTGCGCCACGGCGAGCGGGTTCGCCGGCAGCAGTGCGGCGACGACGAAGCCGACCAGGCCGCCGATCGCCGCGTCGATCATGCGGGTCAGCCCGCCCGCGCTCGCCGGTGGCAGCAGCGTCGCGACCAGCACCGACGACGACGCGGCCTGCAGCACGATCACCACTCCGCTGTCCAGCAGCACCGCAGTGCTCATGGCCAGCGCGACGACCAGCGCGATCTGCCAGGCGCCGGTGCCGATGAACGAGATCAGGATGTCGCCGACGCCGATCCCGATGCTGACGCCGACCACCAGTTCCATGGCCCGCCGCATCCGCTGGCCCAGCGAGACGCCGAGCGAGATGACGGCGGCGATCGGCGCGAAGAACGGGGCCGGGTGCCCGAACAAGTGGCGTGCCAGGAACCACGCGAGACCGGCCGCGATCGCGCATTGGGCGATCGGGACGCCGGTGCGCATGAGGCGGCGCAAGCGGCGGACGAGCTCCTCGCGCAATCGGTGCACGGTGGACATTGTCCGACAGATCCCGGCGCAATCCGAGCGTCACCGAAGTGATCCTCGCTTGATCTTCGGGTGCGCGACCGGACTGGTCGCGCACCCGAGGACTCCACTCAGGCCAGGCCGGTCGCTTCCAGGGACGCCGGGTCGCTGTCGGCGAGCAGCTGGCGGCAGCGGTCGAACTCGTCGGACTCGCCGATCGCCTTCGCGGCCTTCGCCAGCGCCGCGATCGAGCGGAGCACGCCCTGGTTCGGAGCGTGCCGCCACGGCACCGGCCCGAAGCCCTTCCAGCCCGCCTTGCGCAGGGCGTCCAGGCCGCGGTGGTAGCCCGTGCGGGCGTAGGCGTAGGCGGCGATGTTCTCGCCCGCGTCCAGCGCCGACTCCGCGAGCGCGGCCCAAGCGGCGCTGAAGGTGGGGTGGTGCGCGGCGACCTCGGACGGGTCGGTGCCCACGCCCAGTTCGCCCTGCGCAGCCTCGTCCTCCGGCAGCAGGGTTTCTGGCGGTTCCAACAGATTCCTCGTCATGCCCCAATCCTCCCAGGTGCGAAGACGGCCCGTCCGCCACACCAGGCGAACGGGCCGTCCTTTCAAGTTTCGATCGCGACGCGCCAAGCTCCGCGTCAGCCGGCGAGCATGCGGCCGGCGGACTTGAGGTTCTCGCAGGCGTGGGCCACGCGGGCGGCCATCGCCTGCTCCGCCACCTTCAGGTAGCTGCGCGGGTCGTAGGTCTTCTTGTTGCCGACCTCTCCGTCGATCTTCAGCACGCCGTCGTAGTTCTTGAACATGTGGTCCGCGACGGGCCGGGTGAAGGCGTACTGGGTGTCGGTGTCGATGTTCATCTTCACCACGCCGTAGGAAACCGCCTCGTGGATCTCCTCCAGCAGCGAGCCGGAGCCGCCGTGGAAGACCAGGTCGAACGGCTTCGAGCCGGCCGGCAGGCCCAGCTTCTCGGTCACCACTTCCTGACCCTGCTTGAGGATCTCCGGGCGCAGCTTGACGTTGCCCGGCTTGTAGACGCCGTGCACGTTGCCGAACGTGGCGGCCAGCAGATAGCGGCCCTTCTCGCCGGCGCCGAGGGCGTCCACGGTCTTCTCGTAGTCGCCCGGCGCGGTGTAGAGCTTCTCGTTGATGTCGTTGGCGACGCCGTCTTCTTCGCCGCCGACGACGCCGACCTCCAGCTCCAGGATGATCTTGGCCTGGGCGGCGGCGGCCAGCAGTTCCTGGGCGATCTCCAGGTTCTCGTCCAGGTCGATCGCGGAGCCGTCCCACATGTGCGACTGGAACAGCGGGTTCTCGCCGCGGTTGACCCGCTCCTGGCTGACCTGGATCAGCGGCCGGACGAAGCCGTCCAGCTTGTCCTTCGGGCAGTGGTCGGTGTGCAGTGCGATGTTCACCGGGTACTTCGCGGCCACCACGTGCGCGAACTCGGCCAGTGCGGTCGCGCCGGTGACCATGTCCTTGACCTTGGTGCCGGAGGCGAACTCGGCGCCGCCGGTCGAGAACTGGATGATGCCGTCACTCTCGGCCTCGGCGAACCCGCGCAGCGCCGCGTTGAGCGTCTCCGACGAGGTCACATTGATGGCCGGGTAGGCGAATTCGCCCGCCTTCGCCCGGTCCAGCATCTCCGCGTAGACCTCGGGGGTCGCGATGGGCATCGGTCGTCCTCCTCGGGTGGAGTCTTGTCATGGTGACGGGGATCGCGCAGCATCCTACGAGCTCGTGCCCGCTCCCAGCGGGCCCTTCTGGCCCGGTGCCACACTTTCGCGTCACAGTGCCCCAGCGGGGGCTGTTTTGGAAAGCCGGTGACAGGATTCAGAATAGGACGAATCCTGTGGACATCCTCACACGCTGCAGGTTCTGCGGCCAGGGAGGCCACCGATTTGATCTTGAATGCTGCTGCTACGCCCACGCCCCGGTGAGCAGGTTCCACTCGCGGACTGTGGTCTTGGCAATCACGCCGGCCTCCGTGTACGGGTCCGCGTCGAGGACCTTCTGGAGCTCGTCGGCGTCGGCCACCTCGTAGATCAGCTGCGCGCCGAGGTTGTCGGCGAACGGGCCGCCCGCCAGTAGCACGCCGCGGTCGGCGAGCTCCCGGCAGTACTCCCGGTGCGCGGGACGCACCTCCAGGCGGCGCTGCTCGTCCTCGCCGTACACCAGATCGACCACGAACTTGGCCATCCCGACACCTCCGTTGCAGATCACCGATCGATATCGACGCTACCCGGTCGTGGTACGCCCGCCAGTGGCCAGCCGGTAGGTTGTTCGATCATGGCCGGTGATTCGCACAGCGCCGAACGGAGCGTCGAACGGACCCTCGGGCACCTGCGCGCGTTGGACAGCCCGTCCGCGCAGATCCCGGCGCAGCCGCTGACCCTGGAAGACCTGTACCGCCAGCAGCGCATGCGGATGGTGCGCCTGGCGATCCTGCTGGTAGACGACCCGGCGACGGCCGAGGACGTGGTGCAGGAGGCGTTCACCGGGCTGTACCGCAACTGGTCCGGGCTGCGCGACGCCAAGGCCGCGATCGGCTACCTGCGGACCGCGGTCGTCAACGGCAGCCGCTCGGTGCTGCGGCGCCGCAAGACGGCCCGCGAGTACCAGCCCCCGCACCAGACCGATGCCCGGTCGGCGGAGTCGCTGGCGATGTTGACCGCCGAGCACCAGGCGGTCGTGGTCGCGCTGGGGCAGCTGCCACGCCGGCAGCGCGAAGTGCTGGTGCTGCGCTACTACGGGGACCTCTCGGAGGCGGAGATCGCCGAGGCCACAGGGGTGTCGCGGGGGACCGTGAAGTCGACCGCGAGCCGCGGGCTGGATGCCTTGCAGAAGCTGATGGGCAACTGATCGAGAGGGAAGTCCGCGAAATCCCGGCGAACAACACACCGATTTGGTGTAGACCACTGGGTGGCTGGTAGCGGAGGATCGTCGGCGTGACCTCACACGCCATCGCCGTAGACGTCGGCGGTACCGAGATGAAGGCAGCCCTAGTGGCCGTCGACCGCGATACCGCGCGGCCGTTGCGCCACACGCGGCGCCCGACCCCGCGCGGCGCGGACGGTGCCGCGACCGCCGATCTTGTCGTCGAGGCCGTCGCCGAGGTCGTGTCCGACCTGCGTTCCAGCGCGGACGTGGTGGACGCCGTCGGGGTGGTGGTGCCCGGCGTAGTCGACGAGGTGCGCGGCGTCGGGGTGTTCTCCGCCAACCTCGGTTGGCGGGACGTGCCGCTGCGCGACCGGCTCGGCGCCCGCATCGGACTGCCGCTGGGCTTCTTCGGCCACGACGTCCGCGCCGGCGGGCTCGCCGAGGCGCGCTTCGGCGCCGCCCGCGGGATGCGCGACGTGGTCGTGCTGCCGATCGGCACCGGGATCTCCGCCGCGATGGTGCTGGACGGCCGGCTATACGCCGGGGGCGGCTTCGCCGGCGAGATCGGGCACATCGACATCGGGCACGGCGAACCATGCGGGTGCGGGAGCAGCGGATGCGTCGAGGCCGTGGCATCGTCTGCGGCGGTGGCCAGGCGCTACCGGGCGCGGACCGGCCGGGACGTCTCGGGGGAAGACGTCGCCGCCGCGGTGCGGGCGGGCGATCCGGACGCGCAGGCGGTGTGGCAGGACGCGATTGATGCGCTGGCCAAGGGCCTGCTGGTGCTCGTGACAGTCGCGGCGCCCGAGTGCATCGTGCTAGGTGGCGGATTCGCGCAGGCCGAGGAGCTGCTCCTCGAGCCGCTGCGCGCTCGGCTGGACGGCATGCTGGCGGCGTACCACCGCCGCCCCCACCTCAAACTGGCCGAGCTCGGCGACACCGCGGGCTGCCTCGGCGCAGCTCTGCTGGCGACGGAAGGGTTGAAAACAACGTGAACGGTCCCGAACTGATCCTCGCTGGTGGGCAGGTCGTCACCGCCGACGGAGTGCTGGACGGAGGCTGGGTCCGCGTCTCTGGAGGGAAGATCGCCGCGGTCGGCACCGGCCCGGCGCCGGTCGGCCCCGCCGTCGACCTGGCCGGGCGGTGGCTGGTGCCCGGCTTCGTGGACATCCACTGCCACGGCGGTGGCGGCGGCTCGTTCACGGGTATCGAGGTTGACCAGTCGTACGCCGCGATCAACACCCACCGCGCGCACGGCACGACGACGATGCTGGCCAGCCTCGTGTCGGCGCCGCTACCCGACCTGACCAAGCAGATCAGCGCGCTCAGCGAACTGGTCACCGACGGCTCGCTGGCGGGCATCCACCTGGAGGGGCCGTTCCTGTCCGCGGCGCGCTGCGGCGCACACGACCCGGCGATCCTTCGGCCGCCGGAGAAGGCGGCCGTCCAGCAGCTGCTGGACGCCGGGCGGGGCGCGGTGCGGATGATCACCTTGGCGCCGGAGCTGCCGGATTCGCGCAACGCCATCCGGCAGCTCGTGGACGACGGCGTGATCGCCGCGGTAGGGCACACCGACGCGGTGCTGGACCAGGTGGTGCCCGCGGTGGAGGCGGGCGCGACGGTGGCAACGCACCTCTTCAACGCCATGCGGCCACTGCACCACCGGGAGCCGGGCCCGATCGGGGTCCTACTCGAGGACGAGCGGGTGACCGTCGAGCTCATCTGCGACCTGGTGCACCTGCACCCGGCGGTCGTGAAGCTCGCCGCCTCGCACGCGGGCACCGGGCGGACGGTGCTGGTCACGGACGCGATCAGCGCCACGAAGGCGGGCGACGGGACCTACGAGCTGGGCAGTCTGCCGGTCACCGTGATCGACGGCGAACCGCGCCTGGCGGACGGCTCGCTGGCCGGCAGCACGCTGACGATGGACGTGGCGTTCCGGAACTTGGTCGAGTCCTGCGGGCTGACGGTGCCTGCGGCGGTCGCGGCCTCGTCGACGAAACCGGCGCGCCTGCTCGGTCTCGGCGACCGCATCGGCGAGATCCAGCCGGGCCTTGCGGCGGACCTGGTCGTCCTGGACGCCGACCTGGAACTGGACGCGGTCATGAAGGACGGCACTTGGGTGACCGAACCGAGCTGAGAGAAAACCGGCGCGCTCGTGATCCCGCTCGACCGCAGTTTCAGATTGAAACTGCGTGGTCACTAACGTCCGGAACGCTGTGGGAGGTCGGTCGCCCCCTCGCTACGCTCGGGCTGTGACCCGACCTGACCCCGCCCACCTCTTGTCGGCGGCGCTTCGCGCCCAGGCCGGGGGTAGCCCGGGCCCGGCTGCGCCGCCAGCTCCGCCCCGCAAGCGCCTCCCGGTGGTCGGCGTGCTGCTGTTCGCGCTGGTCCTCGGTCTCCTGGCCGGCGGCATCATGGGGGCGCTGACACTGCTCCATCCCATGTGATGAAGGCCATGTTCACGCGATCGAATGATCGGCGGTGTTGCCCGGCGCAGTCCGCGGGTGGCTCGCCCGGGGGCTGGGCATGGGGCGGTCACGGTACCGTTGGCAAGCGTGACGACCGAACTGCCCGCGATTGTCGACGCCGCCGCGAACACTCCCGCGCTCGCTCTGCTGCCGGACTGGCTGGATCCGGAGCACATCATCCAGTCGATGGGGCCGTTCGCCCTGATCGGCGTGTGCCTGATCATCTTCGCCGAATGCGGCCTGCTCATCGGCTTCTTCCTGCCCGGTGACTCGCTGCTGTTCGTGACCGGCCTGTTCGTCGCGACCGGCGCGATCGACACGCCGATCTGGCTGGTCTGCCTGCTGTTGGCCGTGTGCGCGTTCGTAGGCAACGTGACCGGCTATTGGATCGGCCGCAAGGTCGGGCCGTCGATGTTCAACAAGCCGGACTCGAAGCTGTTCAAGCGGGAGCACGTGGAGAAGACCCACGAGTTCTTCGATAAGTACGGGGCGCGCGCGATCATCCTGGCCCGGTTCGTGCCGATCGTGCGCACGTTCATCACCGCGGTCGCGGGCGTCGCGCAGATGGACCAGAAGAAGTTCTTCAGCTTCTCCGCGATCGGCGGCATCGCGTGGACCGTGAGCATGACGGTGCTCGGCTTCTTCCTGGGCAACATCCCGTGGATCAAGAGCAACCTAGAAGCGATGGCGATCCTGATCGTGCTGGTCTCGATCATCCCGATCATCATCGAGTACCTGAAAAGCCGTCGCGAGAAGGCTCGCAACACCGCAGGCTGACCGGTCGTCACGTTCGCGCGGATCCGATTCGTCGGGCCCGCGCGAACTGCTTTCCGGGTCAGTTCTGGGAAGATCGCCACCCAACACGGCAGAAAGCGACCCAGATGGAGCTCTCCCAGGTCCGCCTCCTCGTCGCGGACTTCCCAAGCTGCTACCGCTTCTACCGGGACGTGCTGCGGCTGAAACCGCAGTTCGAGGCCCCGGACGGGCCGTACGCGAAGTTCAGCCCGGACGGCGGCACGGCGGCCATCGCCTTGCAGGACCGGGCGCAGATGACCGAGGTCCTCGGTGAACTCGGCGAGCCGCCGACGGCATACCGGTCGCTGGTCGTGCTGCGCCTGGACGACCTAGACGGCTACTGCGCGGAGATCACCGCGCGCGGCGCCGAACTGCTCAACGGCCCGGCGCCGATGACGGACCGGATGCGAGCCGCGCACCTGAAGGACCCCGCCGGGAACCTGATCGAGCTGCAGGAGTGGCTGGCCACCCGCGGTTGATCACCAGGCTCCGGCGAGGTCCGCGTGCTGCTCGATCCAGGTGTGCATCACGACGCCCGCGGCGACCCCGGCGTTGATCGAGCGGGTCGAACCGAACTGCGCGATGGACACCACGAGGTCCGCGTCCTGCCGCGAGTCCTCCCGCAGCCCCGGGCCTTCCTGGCCGAACAGCAGCACGCAGCGGCGCGGCAGCGCAGTCCGCTCGATCGGCACCGCGCCGACGGTGTTGTCCACCGCCACCAGCGCGAGGTCGTGCTCGGTCGCGTAGCCGCGCAGCGACTCCACGTCGGGGTGGTGGTGGATGTGCTGGTACCGGTCGGTGACCATCGCGCCGCGCCGGTTCCAGCGCCGCCGCCCCACGATGTGCACGGCCTTCGCGGCGAAGGCGTTCGCGGTGCGCACCACCGTGCCGATGTTGTGGTCGTGCTGGAAGTTCTCGATGGCCACGTGGAAGTCGTGCCGCCGCAGGTCCAGGTCGGCGACGATCGCCTCGCGCCGCCAGTACCGGTAGCGGTCCACGACGTTGCGCCGGTCGCCGTGCTCCAGCAGTTCCGGGTCGTAGCGCTCGTCGGTCGGCCACGGCCCCGTCCAGGGACCGACGCCGACCGTGGTGCCCCACTCGGTGGGACCGACTTCTTCGCTCACGCCAACCCGAGGTCGGCCAGGCCGAGCAGCGAGCGGTAGGGCAGCCCGGCGGCTTCGATCGCCTCACGCGCGCCGGTGTCGCGGTCGACCACGGTGGCTACCCCGACGATCTCGGTGTCCGCCGCGCGCAGCGCCTCGACGGCGGTGAGGACGCTGCCGCCGGTGGTGGAGGTGTCCTCAACCGCGAGCACCCGGCGACCGGTGACGTCCGGGCCTTCGATCAGCCGCTGCATGCCGTGCGCCTTGGTGCTCTTACGGACCACGAACGAGTCCAGCGCGGGGCCCTCGGCGTGCATCATCGCGGTGGCGACGGGGTCGGCGCCGAGGGTGAGGCCGCCGACGGCGACGTAGTCCCAGTCGTCGGTGAGCTGGCGCAGCAGGCTGCCGATCAGCGGCGCCGCCTGATGGTGCAGCGTCGCGCGGCGGAGGTCGATGTAGTAGTCGGCTTCCTTACCGGAGGAAAGGGTGACCCGACCGTGCACGACGGCGATTTCCCGGATTAGGTGAGCGAGCTCGGTGCGCTGCTGTTCATCCACTTTGACCACGAGTTTTCAGCATACCGGCCGGGTTGCCGGGGGCCGTGGGCGGCGGCTTTAGGTGCGGCCGGGGACGGTGCGCGTGACGATCATGCGCTGGAGCTTCTGCGGCACCAACCGGCCGAGCGTGACCAGCGCCTTGTACTGCACGCCGGGCACCGACACGATCTTGCCGCGGCGCAAATCGGCCAGGGCTTCGTGCACCACCCGGTCGGCCTGCAGCCACAACGCCCTGGGCAGCCGCCCCATCTCCAGCCCGGCCCGCTGGTGGAACTCGGTCTGGGTGAAGCCCGGGCACAGCGCCATGATCCGCACCCCGGTTCCGGCCAGCGAAACCGACAGGCCCTCGGAGAAGGCGGTCACGTAGGCCTTGGTCGCCCCGTAGGTGGCGCCGGCGACCGGGAAGAATCCGGCGACGCTGGACACGTTGATCACATCGCCGCGGCCGCGCTCCCGCATCCCGCGCACCGCCGCGTGCGTCAGCGCGAGCACGGCGGCCACGTTGACGTTCAGCTGCCGTTGCAGTTCGGCACCGGTGGTTTCCCAGAACGAGCCGGCCGTGCCGAATCCGGCGTTGTTGACCAGCAGATCGACCGGGCGCTCGGCGTCGGCGAGGCGCTCCTCGATCCTGGCGCGCTGCCCCGCGTCGGCGAGGTCGGCCGGGAGCACCTCGACCCGGACCCCGTGCCGGGCCTCCAGGCGATCGGCGAGTTCGGCGAGCCGTTCGGCGTCGCGGGCCACCAGGACCATGTCGTGGCCTTCGGCGGCGAGTCGGCGGGAGAAGGCGCGCCCGATGCCCGCGGTGGCGCCGGTGACGAGTGCGGTAGCCATTGGTAGTCAGGGGCGCGGTGTCCCGAAGGACCCGGTTCCCCATCCCCCTTTCAATCCGTACGTGCGGTTTTCCCGCATACGGCTTACCGATGATCTTCTTGACATGGTTACGCCGCCTTCGGATAACGGATAGTGCCACGAAGCTGATGCAAGCCATGTCCGTTGAACCACTCCTGGTCC
>NZ_JBSFLZ010000027.1:0-62093 GCF_053599315.1 Saccharopolyspora sp. NPDC000995 | reverse complement strand
CCGATCTGCTTGCGATGGGCTCCTCGCCCGGTTTGCCGGTCTCGCGGATCCGGCGCTCCAGCGGAGGCGTGTTGGCGATTTCGCGCGAAATCGCCAAGAGCACGCGATCAGCGCACCCTCGTTGGAGCGGCGAAGTTCAACATCCACTTCGGACGAAAACAGGCGCGGTGCCGAACACCTTGCCGGTGCTGGGGTCGATCAGGTCGGTGGTGCGGCGATTCCCCGGGTTCCAGCGCAGCGTTGATGCGCCGCGCGAATGCCGCAACGGTGTCGCGGACCCGCGCGAATGCGACGACCTCGTCGCCTGTTGCGCCGCTACCCCGTCGGTGCCCGTCACTCGCCGGGCCGGTCCAGGACTTGCAGCGCCAGCCACAGCTCCGCGCGCACGCCGGGCTGCTCCAGGCTGCGCCCGAGCCGTTCCTCCACCTTGCGCACCCGGTTGCGCAGGGTGTGCCGGTGCACGCCCAGCCGGTTGGCCGCCGGATCCCACTGCCCGTGGTGCGCCAACCAAGTCTGCAACGACTCGATCAGCGCGTCATGCCCGCGCAGCGGGGCGAGCAGGGCCTCGGCGAACGCATGCGCATCGGTGCCGGGCACCAGGTTCAGCAGGCCGTATCCGGCGAGGTCCCCGAAATGCACAGCGGTGAGGCTGCGCTTCGCCGCACGCGCCGCCTGCTGCGCCTGGCGGAGGCCTTCGGCGAGCCCGACCACCTCACACGGCTCGGACACGCCGACGGCCACGCCAGGCTGGCCGGTGAGCCAATCGAGCGCGCTGCCATCGACGAGCCCTACCACGGTGTCGCCGTGTTCGGCCAGGTAGGCGGGGGCGCTCGGCTGGTCCGCCGCCAGCCGGGCTAGCAGCTCGTCGCGGTCGCGCGCACCGGCCAGCGCCACCACCCGGAACGGCTCGGGCGGCAGCTCGGCATGCAGGTCGGGGAGCACGTCCTGCACCGGCTCGCCGCGGACCAGCAGGTCCAGGAACCCAGCTCGCAGCCGACGGCGGGCGGTGGTGAGGGCCTCGACCTGTTCCAGCGCCAAGGTCAGCAACGAGGCGGCCGAGTTGATCACATGGTGGTCGGTGGTGGCGAACTGCCCGCCGCGGCCGACCGCCAGGAAGCCGCGCGCCCGGCCACCCAGCGCCTGCATGCTCACTTCCTGATCGCCGAGCGAGAACCCGGCGGCGGCCAGGCCGCGCTTCGCACGCACCTTCGCCACTTCCGGCTCCAGCTGCGACAGCCGGGAACCGGCCGCCGCCGGGGCGCTGTGCAGGAGCCGGCCGCCGGCGTCGAGCAACAGCACCCACGCGTCCAAGAGCGTCGCGAGCTTGCGGACCAGGGCGGCCACGCCGTTGGTGGTGCCGGCTGCCTGCGCGAGTTCGTGCTGGGCGCGGCTGGTGCGGCGCAGGCTCGCGTACTCGTCGGCCGCGATGGCGCGCGAAACGGCTTTGCTGATCGCGATGAACGGCGTCGGGCGGGGCACTTCGAGCAGCGGCAGCCCGGCGGATTCCGCAACCGTCACGAGCTCGGCAGGGATCTCCCGGTGGCTGAGCCCGACACCGAAGCCCAGCCCCGCGACGCCGGCCGCGGTCAGCCGCTCGACCAGCCCCGCGCAGTCTTCCGGGCGCAGCGCCAGACCGGTCGTCAGCAGCAGTTCGCCGCCCTCCAGGAACGGGGCCGGATCCGCCAGCTCGCTGGTGTGCGCCCACGCGATCGGGCGGTCGAGCGCCCGTGCACCGGCCCGCGCGGCGAGCCCCAGCTCTGCGTCGGCAACGAGTTCGCGAACTGTCAACGGCACCGGCCACCTCCTGACATTGTGTCGAATCCTGAAATCCGAGTTAACCAGATCGTCCACTGTTCGGTTCAGGGTGCCGGGGCCGACTCTGGTCTCAGGACGTATGCGACCGGAGCCTGCTCCAAGCGGAGATAGCCGCTTGCGGTGCGGGGCTCAATCTCCCGCAGACCACTTTCGAAACAGTTCTCAGGAGGTCCCCACCGTGACGGTTTCCCCGGCCCAGGCGGCATTGCCGCAGGCGCGCGTGCTGCGCACCGAGATCCCCGGCCCGAACTCCCGCGAACTCCAACAGCGCCGCACCGCGTCGGTGTCGACCGGCGTGGCCAGCGTGCTGCCGGTCTTCATCGCCGAGGCCGCCGGCGGCATGCTGCATGACGTCGACGGGAACTCGCTGATCGACCTCGGTTCGGGCATCGCCGTCACGAACGTCGGCAACGCCGCGCCGGAGGTCGTCGAGCCCGTGCGCCGCCAAGTCGGCGAGTTCACCCACACCTGCTTCATGGTGACGCCGTACGAAAATTACCTGCAGGTCTGCGAGGAGCTCGCGGCGCTCACCCCGGGCGACCACGAGAAGCGCAGCGCGCTGTTCAACTCGGGCGCGGAAGCGGTGGAGAACGCCGTCAAGATCGCGCGGCGCGCCACCGGGCGGCAGGCGATCGTGGTGTTCGACCACGCCTACCACGGGCGCACCAACCTGACCATGGCGCTGACCGCGAAGTCCGTGCCGTACAAGCACGGTTTCGGCCCGTTCGCGCCGGAGATCTACCGGGTGCCGATGTCGTACCCGGCGCGGGATTCGCGCACCGGCGAGCAGGTGGCGCGGGAGGCGATCGACCGGATCGAGAAGCAGCTCGGCGCCGACTCCGTCGCGGCCGTGCTGATCGAACCCATCCAAGGAGAGGGCGGGTTCATCGAGCCAGCGGCCGGGTTCCTGACCGCGATCTCGCGGTGGTGCACCGACAACGGCGTGCTGTTCATCGCCGACGAGATCCAGACCGGCTTCTGCCGCACCGGCGCATGGTTCGCCTGCGACCACGAGAACGTGGTCCCCGACCTGATCACCACGGCGAAGGGCATGGCCGGCGGTCTGCCGCTGGCCGCGGTGACGGGCCGCGCGGAGCTGATGGACGCGATGCCGCCGAGCAGCCTGGGCGGCACCTACGGCGGCAACCCGGTCGCGTGCGCGGCCGCGCTCGGCGCGATCCGCGCGATGCGCGAACGGGACCTGGTCACGGCCGCGCACGACATCGGCGACCTGGTGTTCCCCCGCCTGCGCGAGCTCGCCGAGACCACCGATGCGATCCTCGACGTGCGCGGCCGGGGCGCCATGATCGGCATCGAGTTCGTCAAGCCGGGCACCACCGAACCGGACCCCGAGGTGGCCACGAAGATCGCGAAGGCCTGCCACGCCCAGGGCGTCGTAATCCTCACCTGCGGCACCTACGGCAACGTGATCCGCCTGCTGCCGCCGCTGGTCATCGACCACGCCCTCCTCGAGGAAGGCCTGGCGATCCTGGAAGAAGCCATCCGCGAGCACACGCGATGATTGACCGGGCCGCGGGCGATCTGCCAGGTAACAGTCACGCCCACGGCCCGTCCCTCACGCAGGCGACGCGGTGGAAGCGGGAACACCAGCCGACGAAAGACCACCAGCATGGCGCGGGCGCACCTGCGATCGCCTCCGCGCCCTCGGGGTGTGTGGTGGAGCCGTTCACGGCCGACGACGAGCTGTACGCGGGCGAGTTGTGGCCGCGTACCCGATCCGCTGGTTTGTCGCTGGGAGATCGGCGGTCTTTCAGCGCAGGTGGTGCTGGGCGAAGAACTGCATGATGATCGGCGTCGCGTCGATGAACGCCGGCTCGTCGGAGTCCGGATTCGGATGCGTGCTCGGCCAGTCGTGCCCGAGCCCGTCGATCTTGTAATGCACCACGTCGCCGCCGCGGTCGCACCCGACCCACCGGCTGACCTGCACGCCGTTGCCCTCGTATCGGAAGATCGGCGCGTCGTGGCAGTCGTTGCGGTCGGCCCAGCCCGCCAACCATTCCGGGATCGGAGGCAGGCCCTTGCCCGGGTTCCCTGAATACGGGATCGTCGCGTCCGCAGTCCCGTGGAAGTCCAGGATCGGCGCCGCGCGCTCCGGCTCGCATGCACCGCCCTGCGGATAGAAGGCGCCAGACACCGGCGCGAATGCGGCGATCCGGCCGCTCATCTGGCAGGCGAGCACACCGGTGAAGCCACCGCCGTTGGACTTCCCGGCGGCGTAGATCCGCTTGGGATTGACGCAGAAGTCCCGCTGCAACTCGTCGAGAAGATCGCTGGTGAACAGCACGTCATCGGCATCCGCCGAATACGGCGCGCCCTGCCAAGCGGTTTCGCCGTCAGTGCCGACGAGCCCCTGCGGGTAGACCGCGATGGCGTCGGTGGCCGAGAACTCGGAAAGCTCTTCCTGGTATTCCGAGGTCCGCTTGTGGCCGTGGAAGGACAGCACCAGTGAGATCGGCTTGGCCTGCCGGTAGTTCTCCGGCACGTACACCAGGTAGCTGCGGCTGATCCCACCGGAAACGATCGTGCGGGTCTGCGAGGAGCCGGGCGCCACCGCGGGGGCCTTGCCGCAGCCGGTGGAGGGCACGGGGTGGTCGGTCACGCGAGCCGGCTCGGCCTGCGCGGGCGAGCCACCCAGCGCAATGACCACGCCGACCGCGACCAGCAACCGTCCACTTCGGGTCAAACGGGAAAAGTGGCGGGCGTGCGCACGGTCAGGCACATTGCCTCCCACCTCGATCAACTCAGGTGCAAAGATCGTGGACCTCCGATGCCCGCCGGTCATCATTTCGTTCATTGCGTTCACGCGAAGGCCGCGACGTTGCGCACCGCCCACTCGGCGAAGGTGCGGGGCAGGCGACCGAGGACCCGCTCGACATCCGGACTCACCTGCTGCTCGGCGGCTTTCGGTCCGCCCAGGATGCGGAGAGTGGACTCCACGGCCAGCTCCGGCATGAACCGCAGCAGCTGCGTGCGGGCCTGCTCCCAGGTCTGCTCGACGAACCGCACCCGCCGCTAGCGACCCCGGCCGCGTGTCAACGCGAAACCGCAACCCCCGACGTGTTCAGGACGAAGGGCACCTTCGACCGGCTTGGTCGGCTGGAGAAGCCCTTCATCCCAAGGAAATCAGCCTTCAGCGGCGAGTTGGCCGCAGGCGGCCGCGATCTCCTGACCTCGGGTGTCCCGGACCGTGCAAGGAACACCCGCTTCACGAACCCGGCGGACGAACTCCCGCTCCACCGGCTTGGGGCTCGCGTCCCACTTGCTGCCCGGCGTCGGGTTCAGCGGGATCAGGTTGACGTGCGCGAACGACCCGAGGTGGCGGTGCAGCAGCTTGCCGAGGAGATCCGCGCGCCACCGCTGATCGTTGATGTCGCGGATCAGCGCGTACTCGATCGACACCCGGCGCCCGGTGTGGTCGGCGTAGCCGCGGGCCGCCTCCAGCACCTCCGCGACCTTCCAGCGGTTGTTCACCGGCACCAGCGAGTCGCGCAGCTCGTCGTCCGGGGTGTGCAGCGACACCGCGAGCGTGACGTGCAGGTTCTCCGCAGTCATCTTCTTGATCGCGGGCACCAGCCCGACCGTGGACACTGTGACCGACCGCTGCGAGAGGCCCAGCCCCTCCGGCGCCGGGTCGCAGATCCGGTGCACCGCGTTGATCACCCGCCGGTAGTTGGCCAGCGGCTCGCCCATGCCCATGAACACGACGTTGGACAGCCGACCGGGCCCGCCGTGGACCTCGCCGTCGCGCATCGCCGCCGCGGCCGAACGCACCTGGTCGACGATCTCCGCGGTAGACAGGTTGCGCTGCAGCCCGCCCTGTCCGGTGGCGCAGAACGGGCACGCCATCCCGCAGCCGGCTTGGCTGGAAATGCACACCGTCGCGCGATCCGGGTACCGCATCAGCACGCTTTCCAGCAGTGTGCCGTCGTGCGCGCGCCAGAGCGTCTTGCGGGTGGTGCCGTCGTCGGTGTTCAGGTGCCGAACCGGACTCAGCAGCGGCGGCAGCAGGTGCTCGGCGAGCTTCGCGCGGCTGGCCGCCGGGATGTCGGTCATCGACTCCACGTCGGCGTTGAGCCGACCGAAGTAGTGGTGCGCGAGCTGCTTGGCTCGGAACGGCTTCTCCCCCAGCTCGGTCACCGCGGCGCGCCGTTCGTCGGCGGAGAGGTCGGCGAGGTGTCGCGGCGGCATGCCACGGCGCGGGGCGTCGAAGACGAGCGGAAGGGAAGTCGCAGACATAGCGCCCACCAGTGTCCCACGGCGCGCAACGACCTTGGCGGCCGGGCGACGCCGGGCGAACACGCGGGGCAGACGATTCGTTCACTGGCTGGCGGTCGCCCGTATCGTGAAAGTATGACGAGCATGGCCGAGCGCCCCTCGCCGTCCATCGAGGACTACCTCCGGGCGATCTACGGGCTCAGCGAACGGGGCATGCCCGTCACCAACGCCACCCTGACCCAGCGGCTCGGCCTGAGCCCTTCGTCGGTGTCCGGCATGATCAACAAGCTGGCGCAGCTCGGCCTGGTCACCCATGTCCGCTACCGCAGCGTCGAGCTGACCCCGGAGGGCCGTCGCCTGGCCTGCGATGTGCTGCGGCGGCACCGGCTGATCGAGCTGTTCCTGGTCGAGGAGCTCGACTACAGCTGGGACGAGGTGCACCGGGAGGCCGACGCGCTGGAGCACGCGGTGTCCGACGAACTGGTCGCACACATCGCCGCCAAGCTCGGCAACCCCACCCGTGATCCGCACGGCGACCCGATCCCGACTGTCGAAGGCACCGTGGAGAAACCCGCGACGCTGCTGCTGGACCATGTCGAGCCCGGCACCATCGGCACCATCGCGCGGGTTTGGGACACCGATTCGGAGCTGCTGCGCTACCTCACCGAGCACGGCATGACACTGGGCTCGCGGATCGAGATCGTGGAGCGCAAGCCCTTCGGCGGGCCGCTGGTGGTGCGCGTCGGCGAGCCGCCGCTGGACGAAACCCACTTCGTGGGCAACGAGATCGCGGCCGCGCTATCGATCAGCGTGCGCCGGTGACCCCTCGGTGTTGAGCCGGGAGGCGACCGTGCGGGATGCGACCACTCGCGACGCCGACCGCTCCAGCGGATCCGCGGGCGGATCGTCGCCGTAGATCTGCTCGGTCACCAGGCGGCCGTGCAGCTCGTCGGTGCGGTGCGCGCCCAGCACCGCCAGCAGCAGGTCGAACCGGCTGTCGGTGAGAGCCACCGCGACGTAGCAGAACCCGGTGAGACCGGCGAACACGAGACCGGACACCCACCACACGGAAGCGCCTTGGACCAGGCACATCACCGCGAGGGCGAGCATCAGCCCGGACGCGAAGGCCACCCCGCGGGCGATGGTCACCTGTTTCAGCATCGACCGGAACGCCGGGTACTGGTGGCAGAGCTGCCCGATGATGCGGGCCCGCTCATGGCGGTCGATTTGAGCAAGCCGGCTCAGGCCCGCGGTGACCGGCTTCGCCGCGCGGTTGGCCATGGCTGCTCCTGTGACGCTGGTGCGTGCTTCGATCGGGTTCGTCAGCATGCGATTACGCACGCTGAGTCACCGCCACTAGTCGATCACGCGAACCCTCCAGTATCAAGGCGTCATTCGGGGGTGTTCCCATTGCGGAAAA
The DNA here is from genome assembly GCF_053599315.1 of Saccharopolyspora sp. NPDC000995. Lineage (NCBI taxonomy): Bacteria > Bacillati > Actinomycetota > Actinomycetes > Pseudonocardiales > Pseudonocardiaceae > Saccharopolyspora > Saccharopolyspora sp. NPDC000995. The sequence goes on along the minus strand of NZ_JBSFLZ010000027.1, from coordinate 54,622 downwards.
GGCACCGAACAGTAGCTCCCCCGCGCGGCCGAATGGGCTTGATCGGCCACACGTGTTTTCCGAACCCGCCCAACGGTCACCCTGAGGTAACCGACCGTTGACCGCCTCTGTGGCGTGCGCTTCGAAGGAGCAGCGATGGCCATCGCAGTGGGTGCGCCTGCCTGGGTGGATCTGGCCACCCACGACGTCGCCGACGTCAGGGACTTCTACACCGGTTTGCTCGGCTGGCACTGGATCCAGCGCCCGGACTACAACATCGCGCTGAAGGAGCACAAGCCGGTCGCCGGGTTGCTGCTGCCGGAGACCGATGCGCCGACCGCATGGACGCTGTACCTGGAATGCGGCTCGGCGCGCCGAGCGGTGGAGCGTATCCGCGCGCTCGGCGGAAAGGTGCTGGTCCCGCCGACGGAAACACCCGCCGACGAAACGTTCCTGGTCGCCGAGGATCCATCCGGCGCGACCATCGGACTGTGGGAAGCGCCGCCCAACGGCACCTTCGGCCGCGACCACGCGGGCATGCTCTGCTGGGCGGAACTGCACACCCGTGACGGTTCTTCCGCCGATCCCTTCTACGCCGAACTGCTGGGCTACCGGCAGGAACAGATCGGCGAGCCGGGCGACGGCTTCGACTACACGGTCTGGTACGTCGACGACCTGCCGACAGTGGGCCGGTTCGAGACCAGCTCGGCGCTGCCCGAGGACGTGTCGGCGCACTGGCAGCTGTACTTCCAGGTCAACCCCGACAACGACACCGACGCCGCAGCGGCGAAAGCGGTGGAGCTGGGCGGCAAGGTGCTGCGCGAACCGTCCGATTCCCCGTACGGGCGACTCGCCCTGCTCCAGGACGTCGTGGGAGCCACGTTCTTCATCATGGACACCGCCCAGCGCACCGGGGAGTGACCCGCTGACCTGCTGATGGTGTTCTTGTACTGGCTCGGAGCGGTTGTGGGCAACGTCCTGTCCGGCTACGCGACCGATTGCTGGGGGCCGTTGAGATCCTGGCGAGCGGCTACCTGAGCATGATGCTCGCGCAGGCACTGCTGTGCTGGCTCGCCTGGACCGGAGCGAACGCGCAGCCGGCGGTCGCAGTCCTGGGGTTCGTCTGGAGCGGGAGCACCTGGACCCAAACGCCACCACAGCACCGACCAGCTCATTAGCGCAGCCCCAGCGGAAGCGTCGCTGGTCGTGTCGCTGAACGCCTCGGCGATCTACCTGGGAATCGGCGCCGGACCCCTCCTCGGCGGTCTGTTGATCACAACGAGCCCAGCCCTCGTCCACGCCGCAGCAACCGCCGTCGCCGCAACCACAGCGCTTTCCCTCGCGATCACCTGAACCACCGGCGACTGATCCCAGCGTGCCCCGGGGGGTTGGCGCAGCCCTGCTGCTCTCCTCCCGGGTACGCACACCACGACCTCGAACTGGTCAAAGACCCACCGAGAGCGCAGTGGATCACGCAGCGGATTCGCGTTGTTTTCCCTGGAGCACCATCAACGCCGCTGCCGATTCACCGACCGGCAGCACGTCGGCCCGCTAGGCGCTGATCGGATCGTGAGCTCACCGCTCAGGCGCGCAACAGGGCCGTCGGCTTGCGTCGGGTGCGGAGGCGGTAGCCGACCGGGATCGTTCGGCCGGGCGTCTCGCGGGCCGCACGGGCGGCGACCTTCGCCGAGAACTCGATGCCCAGCACCGCTTCGAGGGTTTCCCGGTCGTCGAAGCGCCACAGGGTGTCCACCGGGGCGCTGGCGAAGTCGTGGCGTTCGAAGAACGACTCGATCGCATCCGGATCGATCTGCGGCGCATCCGCCCGCATCCAGTCCCCGTACGGCGGGCGAGAGGCGTCGAGGTCGACGATCGCGATCATCCCGCCCGGGCGGAGCACCCGCTCCGCCTCCGCCAGGCCCGGTTCGCAGCCGGGCCCGAAGAAGTACGCGGTGCGGGCGTGCACCAGGTCTACGCTGGCGTCGGCGAGCGGCAACTGCTGGGCGGGCGCGACCCTGACATCGACACCAGGGGTTCCAGCCAGCCGGCCGCGGGCCCGTTCGGCCAGCGGCGGATGCGGTTCAACGCCGGTCACCGTGCGGGCCGTGCCCGCGAATAGCGGCAGGTGAAAGCCGTCGCCGCAGCCGATGTCGACCACGTCACGACCGGCCCAATCGCAGCGCTCCCGCAGCGCCCGCCACAACGCGCCGGTGGAGTCCTGGGCTCGGTTCTCGATCTCGAAGAGCTCCGGCCAATGCCAGATGTTCGGGCTCGGCGTCACCTGCGGCCGGGCCGGCTTCCGCCAGGTTCGCATCACTGTCCTTGAACCGGTTAGTCCTTCGCCTTCGAAGCGGCGCAACCGACCGCCCGAATACCCGACACCGAGCGTTGACGCAACCCGGATCCGAGCAGCACTTTCCTCAGGTCGGGATCAGCCAGAAGAGCATCATCCAGGCGACCGCGGCCGAGGGCAGCAGGGAATCCATCCGGTCCATCAGGCCGCCGTGCCCGGGCAGGAGGTTGCCCATGTCCTTGATGCCGAGATCGCGCTTGATCAACGACTCCATCAGATCGCCCAGCGTCGCGGTGCACACCAGGGCAGCCCCGAACAGTGCGCCCTGCCACCACTGGCCGTCGAGCATCAACGTCACCGAGAGGACGCCGGCCACCACACCGACCAGCATCGACCCGCCGAAGCCCTCCCAGGACTTCTTCGGGCTGATCTTCGGTGCCATCGGGTGCTTGCCGAACAGCACGCCGAACGCGTAGCCGCCGGTGTCCGAAGCGACGACACCGATCATGAAGCACAACGCCCGGAACGCGCCGTCCTCCGGCCGCACCAGCATCGCCGCGAACGCGGCGAAAAGCGGTACGTAGGCAGTTGTGAACACCGATGCGGTCACGTCCCGCACGTAGCCGTCCACGCCGTGCCGGAACCGCCACGCCAGGCATGCCAGCACGGTTATCACGAACGCCACCAGCGTCCCGCGCAGCCCGAAGGGCCACGACAGCCACAACATGGCCTGCCCACCCACTAGCACGGGGGCTAGGGAGACGCGGATGTCGGCCCCGCGCTTGAGCGCGCTGGCCAGCTCGACGGTGGACACCGCCACCGCGGCAGCCACGATGCCGATGAAGACGAACCGCACCATCAGCAGGGAAAGGATGATCGCGGCACCGAGCACTACCCCGACGCCGATGGCGGCACGGAGATCGCGTCCGGCCCGGGAAGGACGCGAAGGCGGGCCCGGGCTGCCAGCGGACATTCCGGACTCACCTTCGCATTGGCCGGCCGTCACCACTCAGACCTCTAGCAGCTCTGCTTCCTTGTGCTTGACCAGCTCGTCGATCTGGGCGACATAGCGGTGCGTGAGGTTCTCCAACTCCTTCTCACCGCGGGTGCCCTCGTCCTCGCCGGCCTCGCCGTCCTTGACGATCCGGTCGATCTCTTCCTTCACCTTGCGGCGGATCCCCCGCAGGGTGATCTTGCCTTCCTCGCCCTTGTGCTTGGCGAGCTTAACCATCTCCTTGCGGCGCTCCTCGGTCATCTGCGGGATCGCCACCCGGATGAGCTGGCCGTCGTTGGACGGGTTCACGCCGAGGTCGGAGTCGCGGATGGCCTTCTCCATGGCCGCCAGCTGGCTGCTGTCGTAGGGCTTGATGACCACCAGCCGCGCCTCCGGCACGGAGACGCTGGCGAGCTGGTTCAACGGCGTCGGCGAACCGTAGTAGTCGACGACGATGCCCGAGAACATCGCGGGGTTCGCGCGGCCGGTGCGGACTGTGGCCAGCTCGTCCTTGGCCACCTCCACCGCCTTTTGCATCTTCTCCTCGCCTTCGAGAAGAGCTTCGTCGATCACGGCTGCTCCTTAAGTCTGCCGACCGGTGGACATTCGTAGTGTCGCCTGCTGCGCAGCGCGCCCCCAGTGCGGGCCCGCCGCAGATCAGGATCCAGCACCCTCAGGCCGACGGAGCGTCCGGGGTGCTGACCAGCGTGCCGATCTTCTCACCGCCGACAGCGCGGGCGATGTTGCCTTCTTCCAGCAGGTTGAACACCAGGATCGGCATGTGGTTGTCCATACACAGGCTGAAGGCGGTCGCGTCGGCGACCTTCAGCCCGCGTTCCAACACCTCGCGGTGCGTGATGCTGTCGAACAGCTTCGCGTCCGGGGTGGTCTTCGGGTCGGCGGTGTATACGCCGTCGACCGCCTTGGCCATCAGCACCACCTCGCATCCGATCTCCAGCGCCCGCTGCGCCGCGGTGGTGTCGGTGGAGAAGTACGGCATGCCGGTGCCGGCCCCGAAGATGACCACCCGGCCCTTCTCCATGTGCCGCATCGCGCGCCGCGGGATGTAAGGCTCGGCCACCTGCCCCATGGTGATCGCGGTCATCACCCGGGTGTCGATGCCGTGCTCACGCTCCAGGAAGTCCTGCAACGCCAGGCAGTTCATCACGGTGCCCAGCATCGCCATATAGTCACCGCGCGCGCGTTCCATGCCGCGCTGCTGCAGTTCGGCGCCGCGGAAGAAGTTTCCGCCGCCGATCACGATGGCCACCTCGACCCCGTCGGCGACGATCTCGGCGATCTGCCGGGCGACCGTACCGACCACGTCCGGGTCGATCCCGACGCTGCCCCCGCCGAACATCTCACCACCCAATTTGAGCAGCACCCGGCCGTAACCGCGCTTCGCTGGGCCGTCGTCGGTCACTGGTTCCTCCCGCGAGGTTCGATGTGGCTTGAAGTTTGCGCGGATTGGTCCGCTCGCCGATAACGACGCCGCGCTAGGCGCCGCGATCTTGCGAAAGCGCCCCGCCTTGCAAACGAAGGCGGGGCGCTGGTTCCGTGGCTGGCGGCCGTGACCGGTTCACCTCAACCGGTAAACCTGCGATGCCGCCCGGCGTGCCGCCGAACAGCGACCGGTCAGGCCTGGCCGACCTCGAACCGGGCGAATCCGGTGACGGTCACGCCGGCCTCGTCGAGCAGGGCCTTGACGGTCTTCTTGCTCTCCTGCACGGACGGCTGGTCCAGCAGGGCGTTCTCCTTGAAGAACCCGTTCAGGCGACCCTCGACGATCTTCGGCAGCGCCTTCTCCGGCTTGCCCTCGGCCTTCGCGGTCTCCTCGGCGATGCGCCGCTCGTTGGCGACGATGTCCTCCGGGACGTCGTCGCGGCTGAGGTACTTCGGCTTGAGCGCGGCGACCTGCATCGCGGCACCCCGCGCAGCGTCGGCGTTGTCACCGGTGTACTCGACCAGCACGCCGACCGCCGGGGGCAGGTCCGCAGATCGGCGGTGCAGGTAAGTGGCCACCTCGCCGTCGAACTTGGCGACGCGGCGCAGCTCCAGCTTCTCGCCGATCTTGGCGGACAGCTCCTGGATGACCTCGGAGACGGTCTTGCCGTCCAACGGGGCCGCCAGGGCGGCTTCCAGGTCGGCGGCACCGGCGGCCTTGACCGCGGCGACGACCTTGCTGGCCAGCTCGATGAACTCGTCGTTCTTGGCGACGAAGTCGGTCTCGCTGTTCAGCTCGATCAGCACGCCGCCGTCGGCGGCGACCAGGCCCTCGGCGGTGGCGCGCTCGGCGCGCTTGCCCACGTCCTTGGCTCCCTTGATGCGCAGGCTCTCAACGGCCTTGTCGAAGTCGCCGTCGGCCTGCTCAAGAGCCTTCTTGCAGTCCATCATGCCGGCGCCGGTCAGCTCGCGAAGACGCTTGACGTCGGCCGCACTGAAGTTCGCCATCGTGCGTTATCCGTCCCTCTTAGTACGCAGCTTCGAAGGTCTTGCAGACATCGGCCGGGCCGCGTCCCGTGGCGTTCAACCAGCTCAGTGGGGACGCGAACCCGGCCCGGGTGGCACCCACCAGGTTGCCTGGCGGGTAGCCGGACCGCGCCGCGCGCCGACCGCGTGACCGGCGCGCGGCAAGCGGACTCAGGACTGCGCGGCCTGCTCGCCGCCCTCGGCGGCCTGGCCGGAGCCGGCCAGCAGCTCCTTCTCCCACTCGGCCAGCGGCTCACCACCGGCCGGCTTCTCCTCGCCCTCCGGGGCACCATTGGTGCGGCCGCTGCGGGCCATCAGGCCCTGGGCGACACCCTCGGCGACCACGCGGGTCAGCAGGGCGGCGGAGCGGATCGCGTCGTCGTTACCCGGGATCGGGTAGTCGACCTCGTCCGGGTCGCAGTTGGTGTCCAGGATCGCGACGACCGGGATGCCCAGCTTCCGGGCCTCGCCGACGGCGATGTGCTCCTTCTTGGTGTCCACGATCCACACGGCGCTGGGCACCTTGCTCATGTCGCGGATACCGCCGAGGGTCTTCTCGAGCTTGTCCTTCTCGCGGGTCAGCATCAAGATTTCCTTCTTGGTGCGACCCTCGAAGCCCCCGGTCTGCTCCATGGTCTCGAGTTCCTTGAGACGCTGCAGACGCTTGTGGACGGTCTGGAAGTTGGTGAGCATGCCACCCAGCCAGCGCTGGTTGACGAACGGCATGCCGACCCGCTGGGCCTGCTCGGCGATCGCTTCCTGCGCCTGCTTCTTGGTGCCGACGAACAGGATCGTCCCGCCGTGCGCGACCGTCTGCTTGACGAAGTCGAAGGCCCCGTCGATGTAGGTCAGCGTCTGCTGCAGGTCGATGATGTAGATGCCGTTGCGCTCGGTGAAGATGTAGCGCTTCATCTTCGGGTTCCAGCGCCGAGTCTGGTGCCCGAAGTGCACGCCGCTATCGAGCAGCTGCTTCATGGTGACGACGGCCATGGCCTGATTCGCACCTCTTGAGTCGGGCGCGCCGGTTGGCGCGCGATTCGGTTGCTGCGGCGGACCGGGTGGCCCGTCGCCCTGGTACCCGCCCGGCCTCCCCCCACCCGGGCTCGTCCAAGAGCTCGGGACCGCGAGGGCGCCGGTACCCTGCCGGGAGCAGCAGCGTCCGAAGCGTCGAACTCGATGCTGTTCCAACCGGTGGCCGACCGCGAAGTCGGTCTACCTGCGCAAGCTGGGCGTGCGGGCACGCGAAGTCGGTCCGTGCGGACACGAAACCGCGCTGACAGTGTACTGGACGCCCCAGCTGACCCGATCGTGGACTGCGAGTTGTCCACAGTCGCCGGGTTTGTCCACAGATCTTGGTTTCCCCCTGTTCGTCCAGGCCGTCTGCGGCCACGGTTGCACCATGCGCCTGTTGATCTACGTCCTCGTCTGCTGCAGTGCCGCCGGGCCCCTCTGCCTCACCGCAACGCCCGTCGAGCCGCTACCCACGGTTTCAGCCCGACCGCGTGTTGCGCCGGAGCCAGCGCCGCCGGTAGCCGCGCGGTTCGGCTGGCCACTGGCACCGCCGCCTGCCCTCGCGCGACCGTTCGAGGCCCCGGAGCACACCTTCGGCCCAGGTCACCGGGGTGTCGACCTCGCAGCAGAGGTCGGCCAGCCGGTGTTGGCGGCTGGGGACGGCATGGTCGTCTACGCGGGTTGGATGGTGGATCGCAACCTGGTGTCGATCGAGCACGCCGGGGGCCTGCGCACCACCTACGAGCCGGTCGCACCGGTGGTTGCGGTTGGCGACCAGGTCACCCGCGGACAACCCATCGGGCATCTGGAGCCAGGCCACCTGGGGTGCAACGCCGAACCGCCCCGGGCCTGCCTGCACTGGGGCGCCCGGCAGCGCCTGGACTACCTCGACCCGCTACGTCTGCTCGGCTTCGGCCACGTCCGGCTGAAACCGTGGCGATGACATCGCATCCGTGGTGATTCCATGGGAGGACGGACGTCGATTTCGCCTGGTATCTCCCGGGGAGCCGCTGCGGTGGGAAGTGACCCTGATGTTCCGCCACCCGCACCGCCGCGCAGAACAAGCCCGGAAACGACCTCGGCAGCAGGTTAGGCCTGTTCGGTGAGCTTGGTGCGGAGGCGGAGGACCGCGCGGGTGTGCAGCTGGCAGACCCGCGATTCGGTCACGCCGAGCACCTTGCCGATCTCGGCCAAGGTCAGGTTCTCGAAGTAGTAGAGGGTGACCACCACGCGGTCCCGCTCGCTGAGCCGCTCCACGGCCTCGGCCAGCTGGCGCCGGCTGTCCCGGTCTACCAGCGCCGCCACCGGGTCCTCGGCTCGGTCGTCGGGCAGCGTCTCGGCCAGCGAAGCCTGCGCCGGACCCGCACCGATCAGGTCGTCGAGCGCGATCACGCTGGTCATCTGCAACTGCGCGAACAGCTCCCGCAGCTCATCGAGGGACAACTCCAACTCGCTGGCCAGCTCGGCGTCGGTCGCGGTGCGCTGCAGCTTCGCCTCGAGGCGTTCGAGCGCCCGCTCCACATCGCGGGCCCGGCTGCGCACCGACCTCGGAACCCAGTCCTGGGCGCGCAGGTCGTCGAGGATGGCGCCGCGGATGCGCTGCATCGCGTAGGTCTCGAACTTCAGACCGCGTTCCGGTTCGAACTTCTCTATCGCGTCGACCAGCCCGAAGATCCCGGACTGGACCAGGTCGGAGACGTCGACGTGCGACGGCAGCCCGGTGCCCACTCGGCCGGCCACGTACTTGACCAATGGGGCGTAGTGCAGCACCAGCCGGTCCCGTAGTTCCTGGTCGCGACGCTGCCCGAAAGCCTGCCACAACGCGACTATTCCGGCCTCGACCTCGTCGCCGCTGCGGTGATCCCTGCCGGTGGCAGGCCCGGCGGACGCAGTGGGTTCGGTGGAATCAGCGGATGCGGCGGGCTCAGCGGTCGCCACGGACAGCCCCCGACACGATGCGCGGTCGCCGACATGGCCGTTGGTCGAGCCGCCTTGGTCACGGGCGGTCACCGATACCGAGGTCGATCTCGCGGCCACCGTGTCGGCGTCGCCCCCGGCGTGGTCAGGAACGGGGGTGAGTTCGGTCATGGATCGCCTTCAGCCGTTCAACGGTCACGTGGGTATAAAGCTGGGTCGTTGCGAGCGTAGCGTGACCAAGCAACTCCTGAACGCTACGGAGGTCAGCACCGCCCTCCAACAAATGGGTCGCAGCCGAGTGACGCAGCCCATGCGGTCCGACGTCCGGCGCACCGGACACCACGCCGACCGCGTCGTGCACAGTGCGTCGCACCGCACGGGGGTCGAGCCGTCCACCTCGGACACCCAGGAATAATGCGGCACCGGACGATTCTCGGGCCAGTTTCGGCCGACCGTCGGAAAGCCAGCGCCCGATCGACTGATCAGCTGGTACGCCGAAGGGCACGACGCGTTCTTTGTCTCCTTTACCGATCACGCGGATCAGCCGGCGCTCGCGGTCGACGTCGTCGACGTCCAGCCCGCAGAGTTCGGCGACGCGAACCCCGGTGGCATACAGCAGTTCGAGCACCGCGTGGTCCCGCAATGCCACCGGGTCCCCCTGATCCGCGCCCGCCGCAGAAGCCTGCATCGCCGAACCCGCTTGGTCAACGCGCAGCACTGAGGGCAGCTTCCGCTGCTTCGACGGCACCGCCAGTCGCGGCCCCGGGTCGACGGGCAGCAGCCCGCCACGGAACGCCCAGGCGGTGAAGGTGCGGGCCGAGGCGGTCCGCCGGGCGAGCGTCGCCCGGCTCGCGCCGTGCGCGTGCTGCGCCGAAAGCCATTCTCGCAGGATGGAAATGTCCAGGGCAGCAACGGTTCCGCCGTCCTCCGAGAGGGCCAGGTGCGCCAGCAGCGAGACGACGTCACCGATGTATCCGCGAACGGTGTGCGCGGACAACCGGCGTTGCGCAGCGAGGTGTCGTTCGAACACGTCGACCGCGGCGCCGAGCGACTCAGGCAGTTTCGCCCGAGCCACTCGTAGATCCGGTCTTCGCGGTTCGGCGGAACGTGGGCGGGCCATACCTCGAAGCTGGCCTTCGCACGGGCGTCGGTCAAGCATCGCCACGCCGAATCATGATCACTTGAATGGTGCGCGATTCGGCTTGCGCCACGGAAGTTCAGCTGTCAATACGTGATCGCGTGATCACTCCGTCGCGGACCACCCCCGTTCGAACCTGGTCACGAACCCGGCCAGTTCCAACTCCGGCAGCAGCGCGCGGACTTTGCCCAACGGCAGCCCCGAGTCCCGCGCCAGCTCCTCCGCGCTGGCGCAATCCGTACCGGTCAGAGAATCGTGCAGGCGTCGCGCATCCGGATGCAGCCCGTCAGTGCGGCGGTGCTGGGCAGGAATTTCGACCGCCGGCAACGCGCCGAGCGGGCTCAGCGACTCCAGGACCTCCTGGGTGCAGGTGACCAGCACGGCCTGACCGGACCGGACCATCCCGTGACAGCCCACGGAATTCTTCGACGTCACGGGCCCGGGCACGGCCAACACGGGCCGTCCCAACGCATCAGCGGTGTTCGCGGTGTTGGCCGCGCCGCTGCGGGCGCTGGCCTCGACCACGACGGTGGCTTGGCCCACCGACGCGATCAGCCTGTTCCGGACCAGAAAGCGGTGCTTCCGAGGCGGAGTACCCAGCGGATATTCGCTCACGACGACACCTTGATCGGCGATGGCGCGCAGCAACCTGCCATGCCCCGCCGGGTAATCGACGTCGACGCCGCAGGCGAGGAACGCAACCGTCAACCCTCCCGCTGCGAGCGCACCTCGATGCGCGGCTCCGTCGATGCCGTACGCAGCCCCGGAGACCACAGTGAACCCCGCAGTCGCCAGCCCGTGGCCGAACTCCGCCGCCACGTGCTCGCCGTAGCCGGATGCCGCTCTGGCACCGACCACGGCCACCGCCTGCTCCGCCGCTCCGGACAGCACCGCTTTGCCGCGGACCCACAACGCGATCGGCTCGGCCATCCCCGGCAGGTCGATCGATCTCGCCCCGGACAAGCCGTCGAATGCCTCGCGCGGCCATTCGGGGTCCTCCGGCACGACCAGCCGGACACCGGCGGACTCGGCGCCCGCCAGAAGCTGTTCGCCCGAGACGTGCCATCGCCGCGCCTCGACCTCCGCCGCGACGTCCGGCGGCGCCTTCTCCCGCTGGATCAGGCCGACTGCCCGGCACGGGCCGCGCTCCGCGACGAACCTGGCCAGCGCCGGGGCCGGCGGCTCGGCAACGGCAGCCAGGAAAGCCCTGGCGGCCAGCAACTCCCGCCTCGCCTTCTCCCCCATCACGGTCCACCTCGTCATCACGCCGCCCTCCTGTCCCGGAACTCCAAGGCCGCGGCCACGTGCTCCGCATCCGGCTGATCACTCCCGTCGAGGTCGGCCAGCGTCCACGCGACCCGCAGGCACCGGTCGGCACCCCGCGCCGTGATCGCGCCGACCTCCAGCCCCCGGTTCAGCAGCCCAGTCGCCTCGACCGGCAACGCGAACTCCCGCCGCAGCACCGGCCCAGGGACCTCGGTGTTGGTCTGCCACCCGTGTGCGGACCACCGCTCGCGCGCTGCCGCCCGCGCGTCCTCCACCCGCTTGCGCACTGTCGCGGTGCCCTCCGGCTCGGCGCCGCTGTGCACGGTCATCGCGGTGATCGGGCGCATCCGAACCCGCAGGTCGACCCGATCCAGCAGCGGCCCGGACAACTTGCCGAGGTAGCGCCGCCGAACCTGCGGCGGGCACTGGCAGTCCAGGTCGCGAGCCGGCGCGCACGGGCACGGATTCGTGGCCAGGACCAGCTGAAACCGTGCCGGGTAGCGCAGCGTGCCGTCGCGCCGGGCCAGCCGGACCTCGCCTTCCTCCAGCGCCGTTCGCAAGGCCTCCAACCGTTTCGGCCCGAGCTCGCAGGCCTCATCCAGAAGGAGCACCCCCCGATGCGCCCTGCTGACCGCGCCCGGTCGCGCCAGTCCGGTGCCGCCGCCGATCAGTGCCGGGATCGACAGCGTGGGGTGCGGCGCCACGAACGGTGGGGTCCGGATCAGCGCAGCCCCTGGCAGGTCGCCGGCGACCGAGCGGATCGCGGTGACCTCCAACGCCTCGGGCACGGTCAGGCTCGGCAGCAGCCCGGACAGCCGCTTGGCCAGCATCGTCTTGCCGGTGCCCGGCGGCCCGACCATCAGCAGGTGGTGGCCGCCCGCCGCGGCGACCTCCAGGGCCCACCTCGCCTCGGGTTGCCCCAGCACGTCGGAGAGGTCCGGCACGTCCTCGGTCGGCGGCTGGTCGACCCGCGGCGGTCGGCGATCGAGCTCGCCGAGTTCGCGTAGCCAGGCGACGACGTCCCGCAAGTGCCCCGCGCCGAGCACCTCGATGCCTTCCACCAGGTGCGCCTCGGCCAGTCCCTCGGCGGGCACCACCGCGTGGCGCATGCCCGCCCGGCGAGCGGTCAGGAGCGCGGGCAGCAGGCCGCGGACCGGCCGGATGCGCCCGTCCAGGGCCAACTCGCCGAACAGCACCGTCCCCGCCAGCCGGTGCGGCGGAACCAGTTCCGCCCCGGCCAGCACCGCGCAGGCCAGCGCCAGGTCGTACGACGTACCGGTCTTGGGCAGCGCGGCCGGCGACATCGCCAACGTCACGCAGCTCGCCGGCCAGTCCTCCTTACAGTTCTGGATCGCCGCGCGTACCCGGTTCTTCGACTCCTGCAGTGCCGTGTCTGGCAGGCCGAGGAGCTGAACAGATGGCAACCCGCCCTTGCGCACGTCGGCTTCTACCTCGACGAGCACGCCGTCCACTCCGAACAGCGCGACCGCCCAGGTCCGTCGCAGCGCCATCTAGAACACCCCCTCCAAGTGCTTGACGTGCGGCCGCTTGCCCGGCGGCCACAACACCGCCACGACGTCGAACCGCACCCGGCAACCCACCAGGCCACGCGCGGCCAGCCAGGACTGCGCGACGCTCCGGATCCGGTTGATCTTCTCCGGCGCGATCGCGTAGCTCGGTCCGCCGTAGTCCGTGCCGGAGCGCGCCTTGACCTCGCAGCACACCACGGTGTCGCCGTCGGTGGCGACGATGTCGATTTCTCCTTGCGGGCATTGCCAATTCCGGTCCAGCACGGTCAGGCCGCGGCGTTCCAGGAGCACTGCCGCCAGCCGCTCCCCCTCGGTGCCCAACGCATGTCTTCGGCTCCTGGTGTCGTCATCGGACAGCTGACCCACGACCTTCTTCCGGCGCACGGCTTCCTCCTCGATACGGGTTCGGGGTTTCCGTGCCGGTATCCGGAAGCGCAGGTGAGCGAGTTTCACCAAGTACGCAAAGGGATTCGGGCACGTCGATGCGTCCAAAGTGCCTGCATTCGGAACCGATCTCCAGTTATTTTCGAAATCTGTGGATTAATCCGTCCGCTGTGGACAACTCTCCTCACTCGAAGGAGTGGGAACAATTGTCATTCAAGCAAAAATCGCTTCGCATACTGCGAAATTTGCAGAATCCCCCGATACAGGAATTGGGGTCACGCAGCATTTGCACAACGGCATGCAAAAAAAGAAGCCCGGGCGGTCGGATTAGACCACCCGGGCTGCGAGACCGGGATCAGGAACCGAACGGGCCGCTCTCCGGCAGCCGGAGGTCTGGTTTGTCCAGCTCCTCGACATTGACGTCCTTGAACGTGATCACCCGCACGTTCTTAACGAACCGCGCCGGCCGGTACATGTCCCAAACCCACGCGTCCGACATCGCCACCTCGAAGTAGACCTCCGAGTCGGAGTTGCGCACCTGGACGTCCACGGCGTTGGCCAGGTAGAAGCGCCGTTCTGTCTCCACGACGTAGGTGAACTGCCCGACGATGTCGCGGTACTCCTTGTAGAGCTGCAGCTCCATCTCGGTCTCGTACTTCTCGAGATCCTCGGCGCTCATCGCTGTGCGAGCCCTTCTGCATTGCCGTTCGGACTACAACGCCTCATTGTCCACCACATCCCCCTCCGAAGCATCGAACAACCCGGGCTTGCTGGTCACGGTGCGCGGCGAGCGCATCCCGTGCCGCTGCGCCGCGGCCACCACGTTCGCGTAGGACCACCGGTGCTCGGTGCAGGGGCCGAACCGCGTCAGCCTGGCCGAGTGCACGGGCGTGCTGTACCCCTTGTGCTCGTCGAACCCGTAGTCGGGGAAGTCGACGTGGAGTTGCGCGATCATCAACCGGTCCCGGGTCACCTTCGCCAGCACCGACGCCGCGGCCACGCAGGCCGCGACCAGATCGCCCTTCACCACGGCCACGCTGGGCGTCGCCAGCCCCGACACGCGGAAGCCATCGGTCAGTACGTAACCCGGATGTGGGGCCAACTGCGCGACCGCGCGCCGCATGCCTTCCAGGTTCGCCACGTGGATGCCGAGCGCATCGACGTCCTCGGCCGGGATCACGATGGTGGACCAGCTCAGCGCCCGCTCAACCACCCGATCGTACAGGCGCTCTCGGTCGGCCTCCGAGAGCACCTTCGAGTCCGTCAGCCCGTCGAACCGCCGGGCGTCCCCCGGGCGGAGCGCGCACGCGGCCACCACGAGCGGACCCGCGCACGCGCCACGCCCGGCCTCGTCCACTCCTGCCACCGGCCCGAGGCCCCTGCGGTCCAACGCGCTCTGGAGGGCCCAGTTACCACTGCTGCGCCGGATCACCGACCTCGGCGGCCGGAACGCCGCCACCGTCACGTCGACGTCACTCCGACGACCGTCTCTTGTTCACCACACCGACGAGCCTACGACCCAGCCACAGCGTCGGGAACGCCGCGGCGAACCCGACGCCCATTGGCACCCCGGTCTGCCAGGCCGGTGCACCCAGCGCGGTGGTCTGCGGGTTCGGTTCCGGGATGCTCTGCCAGCGGGTCGGCGGCAACACGATCAGCTGGGCCTTGCCGATCACGTTCTCGACCGGCACGGCACCGTTGATACCGCCACCGCCCTGCACCCGCGAGTCCGCCGAGTCGTTGCGGTTGTCGCCCATCACCCACAGGTGCCCCGGCGGCACCGTCACCGGCTTGAACTCGTCCTGACCGACGCCGCGTCCGGGCTCCCAGTACAGGTACGGCTCGTTGAGCGGCTTGCCGTCGACCAACACCCGGTTCTGCGCGTCGCAGCACTCCACCGTCTGGCCGCCAACGGCGATCACCCGCTTGACAAAGTCCTTCTCGTCCGGAGCGCCGAAGCCCAGCAGCGACGCTGCGCCTTCGAAGAAGCCGGCGACGGGGTTGGACGGCTCATCCACCTCGAACTCGTTTTGCACCCAAGGCTGCGGGCCGCGGAAGACGACCACGTCGCCCGGTTCCGGCTCGCTGAACCGGTAGGTGACCTTGTCCACCAGCACCCGGTCGTTGTTGCAGCCGGTGCACCCGTGCAGGGTCTGCTCCATCGACTGCGACGGGATCACGTACACCCTGGCTAGGAACGCCTGGATGAGCACCGTCAGGACGAGTGCCGTGACGATCAGGATCGGCAGCTCGCGCCAGAACGAGCCCTTCTTCTTGCCCTTGGGCTTGCGACGGCGGGAACCATCCCCCGGCTCGTCCGGGGCACCGCTGGGGTGCTCCTTACCGTTGGGGTCTTCCGCTGATCCGCTGCGCATGACGTCGGCCACCTGGCCAGGCTACTGGAACCACGGCGGCCGCCCTCGCACTCCCCCGCCGCAGGCATCTGATTCAAACGCCCCGCGGAACCGGTTTGACGTGCCCTTTTCCGGTACATCCAATTCGAGGAAGCGGGCCGACATCACTCGTACCAGCCGGTGATCACTCGAAGGTGGAACACCCGACCGCCACCGGTGCCCGATCACCACCGGGCAAAACGCCCATCCACGGCATGCGAAACGGCCCAGGTGCGTGCACCTGGGCCGTCCGGTGGTTCCGAGTGGAACGCCGATCAGGAAGCCGACGCGGTCTCGCGCTTCTCCTTGATCTTGGCCTTCTTGCCGCGCAGCTCGCGCAGGTAGTACAGCTTCGCCCGCCGAACGTCACCGCGCGCCACGATCTCGATCTGCGCGATGTTCGGGGTGTGCACCGGGAACGTCCGCTCCACACCGACACCGAAGGAAATCTTGCGCACGGTGAAGGTCTCCCGGATGCCACCGCCGTGCCGACGGATGACCACGCCCTGGAAGACCTGGATACGCTCGCGCGAACCCTCGATGACGCGGACGTGGACCTTCAGCGTGTCGCCAGGCCGGAAGGCCGGAATGTCGGAACGCAACGACTGGGCGTCCAGCGCGTCCAGGGTGTTCATCGGTGGTCCGTCCTCATCCGTGTCGAAGGCACCCGTGTTCTCGCATGTCGATGACCCGACCTACTGGCGGGCACCGCCTGACACGGGGTGAACTTGCTTGTGAGCCCGCCGAACCTGACGTTCGGCTGCATCAACCGTTCCAGTGTGCCAGATCCGCATTTCGGCGTCTGAACCGACCCCACCGACGCGGGGTCAGCGCGGCGCGTCTCCGGCATTCCGGGACTCGTCGGAATGCTCCGACTCCCGCAGCTTATCGAGTTGCTCGCGGTCGGCTGCGTCCAGGGTCCCTACCGGCAGCGCGGCCAACAGATCCGGGCGCAGCCGGTAGGTCCGGGCCAGCGCCTGATCGCGCCGCCAGCGGGCGATCGCGGCATGGTTGCCGGAACGCAGCACGTCCGGCACGGCGTGCCCGCGCCACACCTCGGGGCGGGTGTAGCAGGGGCCTTCCAACAGGCCGTCGGAGAACGAGTCCTGCTCGGCCGACAGGGGGTTGCCCAGCACGCCTGGCAGCAGCCGGGCCACTGCCTCGATCATGACCAGCGTGGCGACCTCGCCACCGACCAGCACGTAGTCACCGATGGACACCTCCTCCACCGGCATCCTGGTGGCGGCGTCGTCGATCACCCGCTGGTCGATGCCTTCGTAGCGACCGCAGGCGAACACCAGCCAGGGCTCGGCGGACCAGCGGATGGCGGTGCGCTGGTCGAACGGCCGCCCGGCCGGGGTCGGCACCACCAGCCGCGGCGCGGGGGAATCGGCGGATGCCGCACCAGCGCCACAAACACCGTCCAGCGCTTCGCCCCAGACGTCCGGCTTCATCACCATGCCTGGGCCGCCGCCGTAGGGGCTGTCGTCCACGGCCCGATGCACGTCGTGCGTCCAGTCCCGCAGGTCGTGCACGCCGACCGCGATCCGCTTGCGTTCGATGGCCTTGCCCAGCAGCGCTTCCCGCAGCGGGGCCAGGTAGTCGGGGAAGATCGTGATGACGTCGATGCGCATGGGGCCCTCGAAAAGGAAACACCCCCACCGGGCGGCGAGGGCGGTTTTGCCTTGCTGTTGCCGGTGCGGCGTCACTCCGCGTCGAGCAGGCCTTCCGGCGGGTCTATGACGAGGCGACCGGCGGCGAGATCGACCTCGGGCACGATCTCGGCCACGAACGGCACCAGGACCTCCCGCCCGTCGGTGGTACGCACGGCCAGCAGCTCGCCACCGGGCGTGTGCAGCACGTCGCTCACCGCGCCCAACTCGTCGCCGGAGACCAGTTCGACCCGCAGGCCGGTCAGCTCGTGGTCGTGGAACTCGTCCGGATCATCGGTCGGTTCGAGGACGTCGGAGCGGACCGTGAGCAGCATGCCGCGCAGGTCCTCGGCGGCGTCCCGGCCCTCGACGCCCTCCGCGCGCACAAGTAGCCGCCCGGCGTGCTGCCGGGCGGCTGTCACCGTCAGGTTCTGCGCGCGGACCACCCCGCGCCGCTGGACCCCGAGCACCGAACCGGGAGCGAACCGCAGCTCCGGGCTGTCGGTGAGCACTTCGACGACGAGTTCTCCCCGGATGCCGTGCGGCCGCACAACGCGGCCGACGGCCAGGGTTTCCAGCTTGGGCTCGTTCATGGTGTGCTCAGCGGTCGGTGTCGACCACGTCGACCCGGATGCCGCGCCCGCCGATGCCGGACATCACGGTCCGCAGCGCCGTCGCGGTGCGCCCACCGCGACCGATGACCTTGCCCAGGTCGTCCGGGTTCACGTGCACCTCGAGGGTGCGACCGCGTCGGGTCGTTAGCAGCTGGACGCGGACATCGTCGGGGTTGTCGACGATGCCACGCACCAGGTGTTCAAGCGCGTCCGCGAGGACCGTCACGCCTGACCTTCCTCGGACTTCTGCTCTTCGACCTTGTCCTCAGCCTTGTCCTCGGCCTTCTTCGCCCCCTTCTTCTTCGGGGTGGTGGCCTCGGTGGTGGGCTCCTCGCCGGCGGCGAGGAGTGCGGCCTCGAACAGCTCCTGCTTGCTCGGCTTCGGCGCGGCGACCTTCAGCCGACCCTCGGCACCCGGCAGGCCCTTGAACTTCTGCCAGTCGCCGGTGATCTCCAGGATGTTCTGCACCGGTTCAGTCGGCTGCGCGCCGACACCCAGCCAGTACTGCACCCGCTCCGAGTTGACGATGATGCCGCTCGGGTTCTGCTTCGGGTGGTATTGCCCGATCGTCTCGATGGCCCGGCCGTTGCGGCGGGTCCGGGCGTCGGCGACAACGATGCGGTAGTGCGGCTCGCGAATCTTGCCGATCCGCGCGAGCTTGATCTTCACAGCCACGGGTGCTGGTGCTCCTCAGACTCTCGTTCGTGCTCCGGTGAGCATGCCCAAACCGCGTGGGGCAGCGGAAGGGAATGCTCGTACGTCAATGGGCCACAAGCGGTGAGAGGGACCCCTCGCGGCGAACAGCATCTCATTGTGCCAGATACCGCGACCGCCGTTGCCGCGGACCCGGGCCAGCAGGCACCGCTAGGCCGGGAGCAGACCGAGGGAGATCAGCAGCAAACCGAGCGCGGGCAGGAAGTTGTTCACCTGGTGCGCGACCACACTCGCCGTCAACCGCCCGGTGACCAGCCGGGCCACGCCGATCGGGATGGCGATCACCAGCAGCAGCACGGTGCGCTCCGGCTCCAGGTGGCCGATCGCGAAGACCGCGGTGCTGAGCACGAACGCGTTCAGCTGGCTCCAACGCAGCCGTTCCATCGCGCCCCAGAGCAGCCCGCGGTAAAGCAGCTCCTCGCACAGCGGCGCAACCAGCCAGATGTGCAGAAAAATCACCACCGCCAGCGCCGGTGGCAGCTGCACCCCGTCGATCAGGCTGCTCACCGTGGACTGCCCTTCGCCCGGGCCCATCCATTTCATCCACAGCATCGAGGCGATGGTCGTCGTGACCAGGCCGACGCCCCCGATGGCCAGGCCGGTGGTGACGTCCGACCAGTGCCATTCGAGGCCGAAGTCGAGTCGCGGACCGTTGCCGCGCACCACGGTGATCACCACGGCCACCGCCCCGGCCAGCACCGTCGGCAGCACCAGCATCACGACCAACGTCACGCTGTCGGGGCTGCCCAGCGCGGCGGCGAGCGTCACCGAGACCAGCACGAAGATTGCCTGCGCGAAGAAGAACGCGCCGAGCCCCCACCGGTGGGTCCGAGCCGACGCGGGCTCCGGTGCGGTGGGCGGCAGCGACGCGCTCGCAGCGGGCTCTGGCTGCTTCGGTGTGTTCACGGGAGCCTCCGTGGTGCCGATCGGCGGCCGCTTGACTGATCATGTCGGCGTGCGGACGCAGGCGGAGTCGCCAGGCTATACCCGCCGGTACCACCGACGGCAGCGATATTCAGCCGGCGACGGCGAACAGCAGCAAGGCGGGCAGGAAGTTGTTCGTGGCGTGCGCGATCATGCTCGTCGCCACCCGACCGGTGATCATCCGCGCGGCCCCGATTGCCAGGCCGCCGACGAACAGCACCGGCGTTCGCCACACTTCCTGGTGAATTAGCGCGAAGATCAACGAGGTCAGCACCAGGATCGCGTACCTCGGGATGCGGTAGTGCTCCAGGGCGCCCCAGAGCACACCGCGCATGAGCAGCTCCTCGGTCAGCGGAGCCCCGAGGAAGGCGAACAGCGCGAATAGGAACAGCCAAACGGTCCGCTCGCCCTGCATCAGCCGGGTCAGATCGGTCTCCGGAGGCGGCCCGGAGATGGCGATTATCACCACTGTCAGCACCCAGGAACCGAGCAGCGCGATGGCCCCGCAAGCCAGACCCACCTTGAAATCGCGCCGTTTCGGCAGGATGCCGAAGTCCGAGCGCAGCCCGTTGCCGCGCCACCAGGAGAACGCCGCGGGCACCAGGCCAAGCAGGATGTTCGGGGCGAAGGCCAGCAACAGCAGCGGCCCGGTGTTGGGCGGCGCTGTCGGGTCGAACCCGTTGGCGCGCGCCGGCCGGATCGCGTGGAGGATCAACACGACCAGGTAGTAGCCGCCGTAGCCGATGAAGAACGCCGCGAAACCCCAGGCCAGGGAACCGCGGCGGGCGGTCTCCAGCTGCGCCTCCCAGAACCGCGGATGCAGGTCCGCGTCGGTGGTGTCCTCAGCCGGGGGCATCGGTCGTGCGGCTGGCGTCGACGGCGGGGTGGCCGGTTCCTCGGGTGACTTCGGGAACTCCGGCTCTTCTCGCTCGGGCAGCTCACCCACATTAGCTCCCCTCTACGATTTCACCCTAGGTGCTCGACGAACGCGCTGCGCCGCGCACCCCACGATGACCTGGTAAATCGAAGATCGAACCTGGAAGCAACCGCCGGCGTGAAGGACGAAGGGCACCCTCGCCCGGCCGACACCCGGCCACGCCGGTCGAAGGTGTCCTCCATTCGGCCAAGATGCCCGTTGGGCCAGGGGTCATGCGCCGACGACGTTGCCGCGCAAGACGATCCGCTTCGGGTGGCGCAGGACCGCCAGGTCCTTGCGTGGGTCCTCGTCGTAGCAGACCAGGTCGGCCGGCGCGCCATGCTCCAGCCCGGACCAGCCCAGCCATTCGCGGGCGGCCCACGACGCCGCACCCAGCGCCTGCTCGGTGGACATCCCGACCCGGTGCAGCGCGAGCACCTCGTCAGCCAGCAGGCCGTGCGCGATGCCGCCACCGGCATCGGTGCCCGCGTACACCGGGATGCCCGCCTCGATCGCCTTCGCGACCGTTCGATCGGCCCGCTCGTAGAGGTCGGTCATGTGCGCCGCGTATGCCGGGTACTTGGTCGCGGCCGCCGCGAAGGACGGGAAGTTCTCGACGTTGACCAGCGTCGGCACCAGCGTCGTGCCGTGCCGGGCCATCAGCTCGACCGACTCGTCGGTCAGCCCGGTGCCGTGCTCGATGCAGTCGATCCCGGCCTCGATCAGGCCGGGCAACGCCGCCTCGCCGAAGACATGCGCGGTGACCCGGGCACCCAGCCGGTGCGCCGTCGAGATCGCCTCGGCCAGCACCTCGTCGCTCCACAGCGGCGCGAGGTCGCCCACCGACCGGTCGATCCAGTCGCCGACGAGCTTGATCCACCCGTCACCGTAGGCGACCTGCTCGGCGACCGCGGCGGGCAGCTGCTCCTCGTGCTCCAGCTGGTCGGCCAGGTAGGGGATGTAGCGCTTGGGCCGTGCCAGGTGCTTGCCGGCGCGGATGATCCTGGGCAGGTCCTCGCGTTCCTGCAGCAATCGGGTGTCGATCGGCGCGCCGCAGTCACGGATCAGCAGCGTCCCGGCGTCCCGGTCCGCTTCCGCCTGCGCCGCGGCCTCGTCGAGCTCCACCGGGCCGTGGGTGCCGATGCCGACGTGGCAGTGCGCGTCGACCAGGCCAGGCAGCACGAAACCGCCGTCGAACACGGTCTCGGCACCGGGGACCGGATCCAGGCTGATCAGCCCCTTGTGGACCCAAAGCTCCCGGTGCGCGCCGTCGGGCAGCACGACGGCGCGCAGGTGTAGGGAGGTCACTTTTTCTTGCCGAAGTTCAGCTTCGACGGGTCGAAGCCCGGCGGCAGGTCGTTCATGCCGCCTTCCAGCTTGGACAAATCCGGGCCCGCGCCGGGCATACCCATGCCACCCGGGGGAAGGCCGGGGAAGCCACCGGGCAAGCCGCGCATGCCCTTGGGCTGCGTCGGACCGCGCCCCTTCTTGCCCTTCTTCCCCTTCTTGCCCTTGCGGTTCTTGCTCCCGCCACCGCCACCGCCGCCGAAGCCGAAGCCGAAGCCGCCCGCCATCTGCTGCATCATCTTGCGGGCTTCGAAGAAGCGGTTGACCAGGTCGTTGATCTCGCTGATGGCCACTCCGGAGCCACGCGCGATGCGCTGCCGGCGGGAAGCGTTGATGATCTTCGGGTCGGCCCGCTCGGCGGGCGTCATGCCGCAGATGATCGCCTGGATGCGGTCCAGGCTCTTCTCGTCGAAGTTGGCCAGCTGCTCCTTCATCTGGCCCGCGCCGGGCAGCATGCCCAGCAGGTTCTGCAGCGGGCCCATCCGGCGGACCGCCTGCATCTGCTCCAGGAAGTCCTCCAGGGTGAGCTGGCCGGTGCCCAGCTTCTGCGCGGCCTGCTCGGCTTGCTCCTGGTCGAAGGCCTGCTCGGCCTGCTCGATGAGGGTGAGCAGGTCGCCCATGCCCAGGATCCGGTTGGCCATCCGGTCCGGGTGGAAGACGTCGAAGTCCGCCAACTGCTCGCCGCTGGAGGCGAACATGATCGGCTGCCCGGTGACCTCGCGGACCGACAGCGCGGCACCACCGCGGGCGTCGCCGTCGAGCTTGGTCAGCACCACGCCGGAGAACCCGACGCCGTCGCGGAAGGCCTCGGCGGTGTTCACCGCGTCCTGGCCGATCATCGAGTCCAGCACGAACAGGATCTCGTCCGGGGTGATCGCGTCCCGGATGTCGGCGGCCTGCTTCATCATCTCTTCGTCGATGCCCAACCGGCCGGCGGTGTCGACGATGACGATGTCGTGCTGCGCCCGGCGGGCCTCGTCGATGCTGCGGCGGGACACCTCGACGGGGTCGCCGACGCCGCTGCCGGGCTCCGGCGCGAACACCGGTACACCGGCACGCTCCCCGACCACCTGGAGCTGGTTCACCGCGTTCGGGCGCTGCAGGTCGCAGGCCACGAGCAGTGGGGTGTGGCCCTGCCCTGCGAGCCACTTGGCGAGCTTGCCGGCCAGCGTGGTCTTACCGGAACCCTGCAGACCGGCCAGCATGATCACGGTCGGCGGCGTCTTGGCGAACTCCAGCCGACGGGTCTCGCCGCCGAGGATGGTAACCAGTTCCTCGTTGACGATCTTGATGACCTGCTGCGCCGGGTTCAGCGCCTGCGAGACCTCGGCACCCTTGGCGCGATCCTTGACACCCTTGATGAAGCTGCGCACCACGGGAAGCGCCACGTCGGCTTCGAGGAGGGCGATGCGGATCTCCCGCGCGGTGGCGTCAATGTCCGCGTCGGACAGCCGCCCCTTGCCGCGCAGGTTCGTCAGGACCGAGGTGAGCCGGTCGGAAAGAGTGTCGAACACGGGTTCACGGGCTCCAGAGTCGATGGATGTACCTGGGTACCTATGCGAGGGTAACCGGCCGGACCAGTGACCCGGCTTTGGCCCGGGAGCGCAACTTCGCGAGGAATCGCGTGACCGTCCCCGCAGCGCGGGGCTCCGAGCAAACGGGTGCGATCCGGGGGTTGGTCGATTTCACGTGTGAAACCGACCAACCCCCGCAACACTTCAGCTGTGCGAGTAGTCCTCGCGCCGCTTGCCCGTCGAGCGGGACTGCGGCGAGCGCTGGCCCTTGCGGTGCGGCCGCGGCTTGTCCCGATCCCGGTCGCGATCGGGGCGGCGCGGGCGGCGGTTGATGAACTCGCCGTCGGCGCGGCTGATCCGCAGGCCCCGCCCGGCCACCTGGGTGTTGCGCAGCTTGCTGAGCAGCTCCTCCGACAGGTCGGCGGGCAGTTCGATCAGGGTGTGCTCGTTGCGGATGTCGATGTGCCCGATGTACTTGCTGGGCACGCCGCCCTCGTTGGCCAGCGCCCCGACCAGGGCCCGCGGGGTGACGCGGTTGCGGCGGCCGACCTCGACCCGGTAGGTCTCGGTGTCCGAGTTGGTCGACTCGAAGGACGGGCCGCCGCGGCGGGCCGGCGGCTCGACGGGCTCCGGGTCCAGCAGCAGCGGCCGGTCGCCCTGCGCCATGGCGGCCAGCGCCGCGGCGATCTCCGCGGCCGGCACGTCGTGGGTCCGCTCGTACTCCGCCACCAGATCCTGGAAAACTTCCAGGCCGCCCTTGGTCAGGGTGTCGGTGATGCTCTGGGCGAACTTCGCCAGACGCCGGTCGTTGACCGCGTCGATGGTGGGCAGCTCCATCTGCTGGATTGGCTGCCGGGTGGCCCGCTCGATGGACCGCAGCAAGTGGCGCTCGCGTGGCGAGACGAACAGGATCGCCTCCCCGCTGCGCCCGGCCCGGCCGGTGCGGCCGACGCGGTGCACGTACGACTCGGTGTCGTGCGGGATGTCGTAGTTGAGCACGTGGGAGATGCGCTCGACGTCGAGGCCGCGGGCGGCGACGTCGGTGGCCACCAGGATGTCGATCTTGCCCTCGCGGAGGTGGCCGATCGTGCGCTCCCGCTGCGCCTGCGCGATGTCGCCGTTGATCGCGGCGGCGCTGAACCCGCGGGCCTGCAGCTTCTCGGCGAGCTCCTCGGTGAGCTGCTTGGTGCGGACGAACACGATCATCGCGTCGAAGGACTCGACTTCGAGAATCCGGGTCAACGCGTCCAGCTTGTTCGCCGCGCGCACCGGCACGTGCCGCTGGTTGATGTTGGTCGCGGTGCTGGTCTTGGTTTTGACCGAGATCTCGACCGGCTCGTTGAGGTAGTTCTGGCTGATCTTGCGGATCGCGCCGGGCATGGTCGCGGAGAACAGCGCCACCTGCCGGCTGGCCGGCACGGACTGCAGGATCTTCTCCACGTCCTCGATGAAGCCCATCCGCAGCATCTCGTCGGCCTCGTCGAGCACCAGGTTCTTGAGCCCGGTCAGGTCGAGCGAGCCCTTCTCGAGGTGGTCGATCAACCGACCGGGGGTGCCGACGATGACGTGCGCGCCGCGGCGCAAGCCGGCGAGCTGCGGGCCGTAGCTGGTACCGCCGTAGATCGGCAGCACGTGGAAGCCGGGGATGTGCGCGGCGTAGCGCTGGAAGGCCTCGGAGACCTGGATGGCCAGCTCCCGGGTGGGCGCGAGCACCAGGGCCTGCGGGCCGGCGGCGTCCAGGTCCAGGCGCGAGAGGATGGGCAGCGCGAACGCGGCGGTCTTGCCGGTGCCGGTCTGGGCGAGGCCGAGCACGTCGCGGCCCTCCAGCAGCAGCGGGATGGTCTTCTCCTGGATCGGCGACGGGTTCTCGTAGCCGATCTCGGTCAGCGTCTGGCAGACGCGCGGGTCGAGATCAAGTTCTTCGAAGGTCGGCATGCTAAACGCGGGTCTCCTCGGTGGACTCGGCAAGGGCTGATGGATTGCGGAAACGGCCCTGCACTGCCACCCGGGGGGTCCGGGGTGATCGGCTGGGCGTCGGCTCGGAAGCCCAGATCGCCGTGGGGCGCCGCTTGCGCATTTCGAACCGCGCGCTCAGCTGGACGCACACCCTGTTGCCAGTCACCCGCAGCTCGATCATTCTCAGCCTGGCGCGGCGGCCTCCTGCCACAGCGCCAGATGCCCAGGGTAGCGATCGAGGTCCGGGCGCGGGGCGGCGGCCCGACCCAACGGGACGTAGGTCACGCCACGACGTCCAACCGGAGGCCGTCCACGACCTGATTTCGCGTGAACAGGTGCACCCGGGACCAGCCGCGCGGCGCAGCGCCGCCGCGCAGCCGATGGTCCATCCGGTCGGCCCGCAGCACGTGCCGTTGGAACGACCTGGAGCGGATCAGCCGTCCGCGTGCCCGCTGCCCGGCCAACGCCTCGCGCGCATCCGCGTGCAGCCACACCAGCACCCGCTGCCGAGCGGTGAGCCAACCGAACATCAGCAGCAGCACGCGGGTCGTGGCGCGGGTGGCCGGTTCGTGCGCGACGACCGGACCCGACGTGCGCAGGCACTTCCAGGCGATGCGACTGCGGTGCACCAAGTGCACCAGCGGGCGGTAGTAGCGGTAGGGCAGGTGGACCGGGAGGACCTTGCGCAGCCGAGCGCGGACCTGGTCGGAGTCCAGCGTCGAGATGTCGTTGCCGCCGTGCAGCTTTCGGAGCACCGTGCTCTTGCCCGCGCCCGGCAGACCGGCCAGGACGACGAGCGAGCGGCGGCTGACGCGCACCGTCGGCGGCGGGCTAGCGGGCGGAGGAAGTACGTCCGATATGTCCACGACGAAATCAAGGTTACGCGTTGATCGATCTTGGGCGGCGGCCCGAGTGCGCAACGCCACCGAACGCGGAGAAGCGGGAGGCGGCCGCTCCCCCGGACGAGCCGCCTCCCGCATCATCACCATCCCCTGGTGCGCTACGGGATATCGCACCCGGCCCGCGTGGGCGACCGTGTCCCCCGGCCACCCACGCGGCTTCCCCCAACGCGACCGCGAAGCCCGGTTTTCCCGCCCGACCCCCAGTGCGGGCGGGGCCCCTCCGGTTTTCTCCTCTACCGCGTCGCACTTGGAAGTGTGCCGTCTGGCGGGGCCTCGCGAGACCGTGAAGCCCCCTGAGTGCGGCTGCGTAGTGTTACGCACTCGCCATCGCCCGATCCGCGAAATCCACTCACCCCGACACCGACGGCCCGGACGTTTGGCCTGTTCGGGCCCCGTGAGCGCTGCTGGGTGCCATAGCAGTGCCATAGCACCGGAAACCACTCACGGGTCGGTCGTTGCCTTTGAAGCGCCGGCGGCGCTTGGCCACCCCCACAACCGACACCGCTGTGGGTTCTCAGCCCGCGCCTGCCCCGTCGGTCGGGCTCGTAGCGAGGCCCCGTTCGGCGAAGCCACGTTGGACATGCACAAGTCGGGGACGCCGGAGGTCAGGCGGCGTCTGCGGTTCCGTTACCCGCACCGCCACGCAAGACGCGCGGAACAGTCGCTACTCACCGGCCGCGAACAGGCGAAATGCGAAGGGCACCGCCGACCACCCGTTGGATGGATCGGAGGTGCCCTCGACTCGGCCCGGAACGGGTCAGATCGCCTCGACCCCGGTTTCTCCGGTGCGCACCCGGACCACGGTGTCCACCGAGGTCACCCAGACCTTGCCGTCGCCGACCTGGCCGGTGCGCGCGGCGGTAACGATCCCGTCGACCACTTTGTCCACGTTGGACTCGTCGACGAGGACCTCTACCCGCAGTTTCTCGATGAAGTCCACCGCGTACTCGGCGCCCCGGTACACCTCCGTGTGGCCCTTCTGACGGCCGTAGCCCTGCGTCTGGCTGACGGTCATGCCCAGCACCCCGAGCCGCTCCAGCGCGTCCTTCACGTCGTCCAGTTTGGACGGTTGAACGATCGCGGTCACCAGTTTCATGCGCGGCTGCCCTCCAGCTTGCGTTCGACCTCGTCGGCCGGCACCGCGGAGCGCCGCGCGGAACGCTCGGCGCCGAAGTGGTACGCGGTCTCGGCGTGCTCAGTCTCGTCGATGCCCACGGCCTCGTCCTCGGCGCTCACCCGGAACCCGACGACCGCCTTGACCAGCAGCGCCAGCACCAGGCTGAGCACGAAGGAGTAGGCGAACACCGCGACCGCGCCGACGGCCTGCCGCCAGAGCTGGTCGAACCCGCCGCCGTAGAACAGCCCGTCGACCCCGGCCGGGGCGGCCGACGAGGCGAACAGACCGACCAGCAGGGTGCCCATCAGGCCGCCTACCAGGTGGACGCCGACGACGTCCAGCGAGTCGTCGTAGCCGAACTTGTACTTAAGGCTGACGGCCAGCGCGCACACTGCGCTGGTGATCGCGCCGACGGCGATCGCGCCCAGCGGGGTCACCGAGGAACAGGCCGGGGTGATCGCCACGAGGCCCGCGACGATGCCGGAGGCGGCGCCGAGCGTGGTGGCGTGACCGTCGCGGATGCGCTCGACGAGCAACCAGCCGAGCATCCCGGCGCTGGTCGCCACCAGGGTGTTCACCAGCGTGACCGCGGCGGTGTTGTTGGCCGCCAGCGCCGATCCGGCGTTGAAACCGAACCAGCCGAACCACAGCAGGCCCGCGCCGAGCACCACGAACGGCAGGTTGTGCGGCTTGCCCGGGTCCTTCGGCCAGCTCCGACGCTTGCCGAGCACCAGGGCCAGCGCCAATGCGGCGGCACCCGAGTTGATGTGCACCGCGGTGCCACCGGCGAAGTCGATCGCGGCCAACCGGTTGGCGATCCAGCCGCCGACGGCGGTCACGTTGCCCGCACCGTCCTTCGTGTCGAAGGCGAAGACCCAGTGCGCGACCGGGAAGTACACGACCACGGCCCACAGCCCGGCGAACAGCAGCCAGGGGCCGAAGCGGGCCCGGTCGGCGATCGCGCCGGAGATCAGGGCGACGGTGATGATCGCGAACATCGCCTGGAAGCCGACGAACGCCAGCGTCGGGATGGTGCCGGAGACCTGGTCCTCGCCGAGCAGCGAGCTCAGCCCGAAGAACTCCGCTGGGTTGCCGAGCAGCCCGACGCCGCCGATGTCGGAGCCGAACGCGGTGGAGTAGCCGATGAGCACCCACAGCACGCCCACCACGCCGATGCTGCCGAGGCTCATCATCAGCATGTTGAGCACGCCGCGCGAACGCACCATGCCGCCGTAGAAGAACGCCAGACCAGGGGTCATGAGCAGGACGAGCGCCGCGCTCACGAGCACCCATGCGGTGTCGCCTGAATTCACATTGCCTCCCGATGCGGACCGAGTTGGCCCGCATCCTGCGGATTGCCTGTTTCAGAAGACCCGTTTCGCTGTAACGCGGTCGTGAATTCCGGCTCACCGCGCGTTACAGCCGTGTTGTGAGATCACCGCGGTGTTTCGTCGCCGATCACCGAAGGTACCTGGACCGGTCGCCCGGCCAGCAGGCCCATGCAGATCCAGACCGCCGAGCAGGCCAGCAGCAGCACCAGCGGCGCGATCCAGCCACCGGTCACGCCGTGCAGCAGCCCGATCAGGAGCGGGCCGGCGGCGGCGATGAGATACCCGCTGCCCTGCGGCGACGCGCCAGAGCTGCGCCGCAGCGCGAAGAGGCTGATCACCAGGGCCAGCCGAGCTCGGTAGCCGCGTGATGCTGCGGCTCAGCTGGCCGCGTCCGTTTCGGTGGCACCTTCGGAGAAGGCACCGAGGACAGCCTGTCCCGAGTGAAGTACCCCAGTGAGCTACACATCGCCACGGGGTTTGAGCTGGTCACCCCGGACGTCACGCGGTACGCGGCGAACCCGGTCCACGTCAGCGGCAAGCTGCGGAATATGGAAGCCGCCGGCACCGAACTCAGCATGCAGGGCACGGACACGGCGCTGAACACGACCAAGGACGAGGTCAAGGCCAGGCTGACCGGGGCGAACCTGGTGATGCGAGACGCGTTCGTTGGCGAGCACGCCGCATTCAACGTCTGACTCTCCAGACACAGCCTGGTCAGTACAACATCGGCTGGCACCTGCACAGCTGCGGCCCCCGCACCCAAGGGGTGGTGCGGGGGCCGCGGTGTCGGTGGGTCAGTCCAGGAGGGCGTCCACGAAAGCTCCGGGTTCGAAGGGCGCCAGGTCGTCCGGGCCTTCTCCAAGGCCCACCAGCTTCACCGGGACACCAAGCTCCCGCTGGACCTGGAAGACGATGCCGCCCTTGGCCGTGCCGTCGAGCTTGGTCAGCACGATGCCCGTCACGTCGACGACGTCGGAGAACACCCGCGCCTGCGTCAGGCCGTTCTGGCCCGTCGTCGCGTCCAGCACCAGAAGCACCTCGTCGACCTGGGCCTTCTTCTCCACGACGCGCTTGACCTTGCCCAGCTCGTCCATCAGGCCCGTTTTCGTGTGCAGCCGGCCCGCGGTGTCCACTAGGACCGCGTCCACCGCGGTGTCGCTGCCGCGGCTGACCGCCTCGAACGCCACGCTCGCCGGGTCGGCGCCTTCCTTTCCGCGCACCACCTCGGCACCCACCCGGTGCCCCCAGGTGGCGAGCTGCTCGACGGCCGCGGCGCGGAACGTGTCGGCCGCGCCGAGCAGCACCGTCCGCCCGTCGGCGACCAGCACCCGCGCCAGCTTGCCGGTGGTGGTGGTCTTGCCGGTGCCGTTGACCCCGACGACCAACACCACGGCGGGTTTCCCGCCGTCGGCGGGGTTGCCGTGCGGCAGCGCCCGGACCGCGCGCTCCATGTCCGGGCCGAGCGCGTCCACCAGGACCTCGCGCAATAGTGCGCGCGCCTCGTCCGGGGTCCGGATGCCGCGCGTGGCGATCTCGGTGCGCAGCCGCTCGGTGATCTCCGTGGTGGTCGCCGCGCCCAGGTCGGCCAGCAGGAGGGTGTCCTCGACCTCCTCCCAGGAGTCCTCGTCGAGGTCGCCCGCGCCGAGCAAGCCCAGCAGGCCCTGGCCGAAGGTCGACCGGGAGCGGGAGAGCCGGCCGCGCAGCCGCTCCAGGCGCCCCGAGGTCGGCTCGATCTCCTCGATCTCCTCGGGCACCGCGGGCGCCGGCTCCGGCGCCGGCTCGACGCGTTCCTGCTCCGGGACCTCAGCAGGCGGGGCCTCGACCTGCGGTTCCTTCGCCGGAGGCTCCTCGACCGGTGCCTCTTCGGTCGCCGTCGAGCCGCCTGGCAGCTGCACGTCCACGATGCCGCGGCGCTCGCTGTCGCGGGGCACCGCCGCGTCGTCGCCTACCCCGGGCTGGCCCTCCACCTCGGTGCGCTCGCCCGCAGGATGCTCCGGCGGGGCCGCCGTCGTGGTGCCGCCGCTGGACAGGCTGATTCCGCCGTCGGCGCGATATCCGCCGCCCTTGACTGCCTCGGTCGGGCCGGCGTTTTCGTCCCGTTCGCTCAGGCTGATCCGCCGCCGGCGGCGGATCAGGACACCGGCGACCACGGCGATCGCCAGCACCACCACGACGGCGACGATGATCAAAATCAGGGTTGAGGTGGTCACGGGCCCATCCTCCCACCTGGTCATACCGGCCCCGGAACGCGCCCGGCGCACCAGGCGCGTCGCAGCCACCGCCCACCGCGCCAGACGCGGAACCGGGAACGGGAGATTCCGACACACCAAGTGAGCAATTCACCAACAACGCCAGCGATACGCTTGCATTTACCGGCCGATGTGGCTTACACCACGTACGTGGCTTGGTGGCGGGTGCTCGGACTGCTCTCCGGCACGTCGATGGACGGCGTCGACGTGGCAGCTGCCGAGCTGCGGCTGGACGGCGACACCGTGGAGCTCCGCCCGCTGGGAGCCACCGTTGTCCCCTACCCGGAAGTCCTGCGCGAGAAGTTGCTCGCCGTGCTTCCGCCGGCCGCTTGCAGCGCCGAAGACCTGTGCCGGCTCGACACCTACGTGGGCCAGCAGCTGGCGGCAGCGGCCCGCCTCGGGGTTGAACTCGCGGGAGGCCACGCGGACATCGTCGCGTCGCTGGGCCAGACGATCTACCACTGGGTCCAAGGCAGCGGGCGGGTCCGCGGCACCTTGCAGATAGGGCAGCCAGCGTGGATCGCAGAGGCCACCGGGCTGCCCGTGGTGTCCGACCTGCGCGCCCGGGACGTCGCCGCCGGCGGCCAGGGCGCCCCGCTGGCGGGCGTGTTCGACTCGCTGTGGCTGGCCGACGAGCCCGGCACGACCATCGCCCTGAACATCGGAGGCATCGCAAACATCACCGTCGTCGGCGGCCGACGCCCGCTGGCCTACGACACCGGCCCCGGCAACGCGCTGATCGACCTCGCGGCCGGGCAGATCACCGGTACCCCGCAGGACACCGACGGGTGCATCGCGGCGACCGGCACCGTCCACCCCGAACTGCTCAAACTGCTGCTCTCCGACGGCTACTACCGGCGACCGGCCCCGAAGTCCACCGGCAAGGAGCACTTCAACGCCGATTACCTGGCCCGGACGCTGGACGAGCTGCCCGACGAGGTCGACGATGGCGACCTGCTGGCGACACTGACCGAGCTCACCGCGCGCACCATCGCCGACGCCTGCCGCACCGAGCAGGCGGCGAAGGTCGTGGCGTCCGGCGGCGGGGTGCGCAATCCCGTCTTGCTGGCCGCCCTGCACCGTCGGCTGGACGCTCCGCTGGTCGCCAGCGACGACCTCGGGTTGCCCGCCGACAGCAAGGAAGCGCACCTGACGGCGCTGCTCGGATTCCTGACCTGGCACGGCATCACCGGCAACACGCCGGGCACCACCGGCGCCGCCGGACCGCGGCTGCTGGGGAGCATCACCCCGGGCTCCGGTCCCTTGCGGTTGCCCGAACCCGCCATCCAGCAGCCGAGGCGGCTGCGACTGCAACCCGGCCACACCGCCTAGGAGGCTCCAATGCGATCTGTCGACCTCGTCGTGATCGGGTTGTACCTGGTCGCGATGCCGGTACTCGGGTTGCTGCTCAGCGGGCGGCAGCGCAGCTCGCAGGACTACTTCATCGGCAGCCGCCAACTGCCCTGGTGGGCGGTGTGCTTCTCGGTGGTCGCCACCGAGACCTCGACGCTGACGGTGATCAGTGTGCCGACGCTGGCGTATCTCGGCAGCTTCACCTACCTGCAGCTCGCGATCGGGTACCTGATCGGCCGGATCGTGGTGGCGTTCGTGCTGCTGCCCAAGTACTACGCCGGGAACCTGGTCAGCGCCTACGAGTTCCTCGGCCAGCGGTTCGGTTCCGGTTTGCAGGGCACCGCGTCGGTGACGTTCCTCCTGACCCGGCTGCTGGCCGACGGGCTGCGGCTGTTCGCCACCGCGATCCCGGT
Source organism: Saccharopolyspora sp. NPDC000995 (assembly GCF_053599315.1). Lineage (NCBI taxonomy): Bacteria > Bacillati > Actinomycetota > Actinomycetes > Pseudonocardiales > Pseudonocardiaceae > Saccharopolyspora > Saccharopolyspora sp. NPDC000995. The sequence continues at coordinate 22,247 of NZ_JBSFLZ010000027.1, read as the reverse complement.
GAAGGTGATGCTTGCGGTGTTCGGCGTGAACATGGCGTACTGGCAGATCGTGCTGATCCTGTCCGTGATGACGGTGATCTACACCTACCTCGGCGGCATCAGGGCCGTGGTGTGGGTCGACGCCATCCAGATGGCGGTCTACGTCGGCGGCGCGGTCCTCGCCGCAGTGGTGCTCGCCAGCCGGTTGCCCGGGGACTGGATGTCGACCGCGTTCGCCTCGGGCAAGTTCGAGCTCCTGAACTTCGGCTCGTCGATCATCACGAACCAGTACGCGTTCTTCACCGCCGTGATCGGCGGGGCCGTGTTCGCGATGGCCTCGCACGGCGCCGACCAGCTGATGGTGCAGCGGCTGCTCGCCTGCCGGAACCTCCGGGACAGCCAGCGAGCGCTGATCGCCAGTGGCGTCGTGGTGTTCCTGCAGTTCGCCCTGTTCCTGTTCATCGGCACGATGCTGTGGTCGTTGTTCAACGGTGCCAAGCCCGCCGAGCTCGGAATGGCCAGCAAGGACGAGCTGTTCCCGCAGTTCATCGTCAACGATCTCCCGCCCGGGCTTTCCGGGCTGATGATCGCGGGCATCCTGGCCGCCGCGATGAGCACCCTGGCGTCCTCGTTGAACTCGCTGTCCACGTCCACGGTCAGCGACCTCTACCAGCGGATTTCGAAACGCAAGCTCGACGACTCGACGATCCTGCGGATGGGCAAGGGCTGGACGCTCGTCTGGGCGGTGGTGTTCGTGGTGTTCGCGTCGAGGTTCAGCAGCACCGACAACCCGGTGGTCGAGGTCGGCCTGAGCATCGCCAGCTACACCTACGGCGCGCTGCTGGGCGCTTTCCTGCTGGGGCTGCTGGTGAAACGGGCCCGGCAGTCGGATGCGTTGATCGCGTTCGTGGCGACGATCGTGGTGGTGCTGTTCTTCGTGTTCGGGGTGACCTTCCCTGACGGCGAGGGCGGCGAGAAGGCGCTGGCCTTCCCTTGGTACACGCCGTTGGGCGTCATCGTGACGCTCGTGGTGGGCGGGCTCCTGTCGCTGCGCCACCCCCAGCCGGCGCCCGAAGCCGCCGCGCAGCGGGTCGACAACGCGTGAGTACCCATGAGTCTTTTCGAGTCGGACCCACGGGCGACACTGGCCCAGTCAGCCGTCGGCTCAGCTGGCCGCGATCGAGATGATCGACAGCAGGATGATCAGGAAGCACAGCGCCAGGCTGCCGCCCATGATCCCCAGGGCCAGACCCACACCCGGCGCCTTCTGCGGGGTCGGGCCGATGGCACCGTTGATGAAGACGATCACCGGCGCCGCATAGTGGACGTCGACCTGCTGGCCGGCGTTGACCGGGATGACCGCGGTCGCCTCGCCGACCCGCCACAGGTAGTTGACGTGGATCCCGATCTGGTACTGGCCGGGGGGCAGGTCGACCGGCATTTTGCCCCACGTCAAGATCGGCCCCGGCTGCCCGTTGATGGTGACCTGCGGCTTGAAGAACATCAGCATGAACGCGAGCCAGAAGTACGAGCAGTCGATCATGATGCGCCCCATGCCGGGCGGGGGCGGCGCCATCGGCTGGCCCTGCGGCGCCGCCGGATTCGGCGGCTGCGGCGGGTACCCGCCCTGCGGCGGCATGGGCTGCTGCATGCCCGGCTGCATCTGGGGCTGCTGCGGGTAGCCGCCCTGCTGCGGCATCGGACCGGACGGCGGACCATAACCACCGGGTTGTGGCATCGGACCGGACGGCGGGCCGTAACCACCGGGTTGTGGCATCGGCTGGCCCTGCGGCGGATACGGCTGCTGCCCCTGCGGGGGGCCGTACGGGTTGGTCATGGAAAGCCTCCTGTACCTGGTGGGACCCCGCACTCGGGGTGATGCGGGAACATCCGCGCCCGGTGTCCGGTCGACATCCTCCGAGGATCGATGCCGAACCGCGGAAACATGGTCCCGCATCCGGATCCGGGCGTTGAAACCGAGGTGGCCGACCACACTAATGCCCGGCCCGGCCTTCAGCGGGAGTCCCGCCAGGTCGATGATCTACCCAAACGATCAGCGTGGCTGCGGATGGGGGCTGCGGTGCAGAACATCGATCATGCGGATCTCAGGGCAAAGCTCGGTGCGTATTCGGCGGACGCGTTAGACGACGTCGAGTGGCTCATGGTCCGCACCCATCTGTGGGAGTGCGCGCCCTGCCGGGCCGAGCTGGGGGAGCCGGAGTTGTGGAATCGCGCCGCGCCGCAGCGGATTCCACCGTCGAAGCCGTCGCGCGACCGTCGGCCGCAGGCGCAGCCGGGCTGGTCGGTGGCGTTCGGCCTCGCACTGGTCGCGGCCCTCGTCGCCTTCGGCGTCGGCTACGCACTCGGCACAGCTGGCTGACCGCCGCGAGGGATCTTGGGTTCGTCCCGACCGTTGCCGGACCTAAACGAGCACCGATCCGCTTGGCCTAGTCGGGCTTGTCAGTCTTCGATGTCGACGCCGGTGATGCCGACGGCCTGGCGCGCGCGGGCACTGTCGTCGATAACCTTCAGGCCTTCTTCGCCGGAGCGTGCCGAACACGGTGTAATTCGGTGCCAGCTCCACCTCTCCGAAGACCATGAAGATCCCGCTGCTGTTGGTGTCCGTGCCGTCGTTGGCCATGCCCAGGTAGCCCGTTCGTACCGCAGCTCGGCGATGATCGCTGTAGCGATGAAGCTCTGCGTCGGCCAGACACCGGCGCTAGAGAGTAGCGAACCCGTCGCTGTCTGCTGGGAGGACAGCGCCGAACCGAAAGTAGAACCCCAAGACCGGAGCAGACGAATCCCGATTGCGCGTGGAACTGGGAAGCCTCCGCTCAGGAGTCCAGCACCGCCGCGACATCTCCTTCGGCGGGCTCGTCTGGGCTGTCGCCCTTGCGCTGCTTGTCGGAATTGCCGCGCAGGCGTTGGGAAATCACCTGCGTGATGCCGTCGCCGCGCATCGTCACGCCGTACAGGGCATCGGCGATCTCCATCGTCGGCTTCTGGTGCGTGATGATGATCAGCTGGGAGGTCGTGCGCAGCTGGTCGAGCAGCGTGATCAGGCGCCGCAGGTTGGTATCGTCCAGCGCCGCCTCGACCTCGTCCATCACGTAGAACGGCGACGGGCGGGCGCGGAAAATCGACACCAGCATGGCCACCGCGGTCAGCGACTTCTCGCCGCCGGACAGCAGCGACAGGCGCTTGACCTTCTTGCCCGGCGGCCGGGCCTCGACCTCGACTCCGGTGGTCAGCAGGTCGTTCTCGTCGGTGAGCATCAGCCGCCCGTCACCGCCGGGGAACAGGACCTTGAAGACCGTCTCGAATTCCCTCGCCACGTCGTGGAAGGCCGAGGTGAAGACCTCAAGGATCTTGTCGTCGACCTCCTTGACGACGCTGAGCAGGTCGCGGCGGCTGTCCTTGAGGTCTTCGAGCTGTGTGGATAGGAACTTGTAGCGCTCCTCCAGCGCGGCGAACTCCTCCAGCGCCAGCGGGTTAACCTTGCCCAGCAGGGAGAGGTCCTTCTCGGCGCGCTTGGCGCGGCGCTGCTGGGTGGCCCGGTCGAACGGCACCGGCGGCGGGGCGCTGACCTCCTCGCCGCTCTCCTTGGCCGCCTCGTACTCGGCGATCTCGGCGGGTCCCGGCGGAATCGGCACGGTGGGGCCGTATTCGTCGACCAGGTCGTCCAACCCGATCCCGAAGTCCTCGATGATCTTGGTTTCCAGCTGCTCGATCCGCAACCGCTGCTCCGCACGCACGACTTCGTCGCGGTGCACCGCATCGGTCAGCTTCTCCAGCGCCCCGCTGAGCTCGCGCACTCGCGCTCGCACGGCACCGAGCGCCTGCTCGTGCTCGCTCTGCTTCGCCTGTGCGACGTCCCGCTCCTCCGTCGCGGCCCTCAGCGATAGCGCGATGCGCTCCAGCGCTGTCTCGCAGCCGGTGACAACGGCCTGCGTCACGCGCGCTGCGCGTTCCCGCGCCTTGCGCGCCGCTTCCGCGCGGGCGCGCGCTTCGCGCTCGTGGCGGGCTGCGCGTCGCAGTTGATCGGCACGTCCCTGCACCGCGCGCGCCCGCTCTTCGGCGGTGCGCTGGGTGAGGCGGGCGTCCATTTCCTGTTGGCGCACCGCGTTCAGCTCGGTGCCGAGCCGGTCGCGTTCACCGGTTTCGGGTTCCGCCGCTTCGTCTTGTTCGGTTTTGACGATGCTCAGGCGTTCTTCGAGTTCCGCGAGCTTGACGAGGGATTGTTCGCGGGACTGCTCGATCTTCACCCGCTGCTGCCGGATCCGGTCGACCTCGGCGGTGGCGGCGCGGGCCGCGCGTTGCAGGCTGGACAGCCGTTCGGTGCCGCGGGCCCGCCGCACCTTGGCGTCGTTGATCTGCTCCTGCACGGCGCGGACTTCGGCGCGCCGCGCTTCTTCTTCGGCTCGCGCACCTTCCAGCGCCGCGGAGTGCTGTTCCAGGCGTCGCCCGGCGGCGACGAGTTCGCGTTCGGCTTCGTCGACGGCGGCTTGCACCTCGATGGTGCTCTGCCGGTCGTCTGAGCCGCCGGTGGCCCAGTGCGCACCGAGGACATCGCCGCTGGTGGTGACGGCACGGATTTCGGGGTGCCGCTGCACGAGCTCCTGGGCGTCGGCCAGCGTGTCCACGACCGCGACCTTGTCGAGCGCTTTCGCCATGGCGCCGCGCAACCCGTCAGGGGCGCTAACCAGGTCGGCAGCCCAGCGCGCCGAGCCGGCGAGCTGCGGCCAACCCGACCGATCCATGTCCACAGCGGATTCGATGAGCAGCCCCGCTCGGCCCGCTTCGTTCGCCTTCAGCAGTTCAAGGGCCGTCACAGCGTCGGTGACGCCGCGAACCGCGACGGCGTCGGCGACGGCGCCCAGCGCCGCGGCGAGCGCGGCCTCCGCGCCAGGTTCGACGGTGAGCAGCGCCGCTACCGAGCCGAGCAGGCCCGGTATCTGGTCGCCAGCCGACATGAGCGCGCCCGCGCCGTCCTTGCGCTGCAAGCCCATCGACAGCGCCTCGACGCGCGCCTTCCAGGACGCGATCTCCCGCTCCGCGGTCCGCTCGGCCTTCACTAACTCCTCGACGCGGGCCCGCGCGGCGTCGCGCGCTTCGGCCGCGCCTTCGCGCCGTTCCTGCAGGCCAGCGTCGTCGGAGTCGTAGCCGCCGCTCTCCTCTTCGGCGTCGGCCAGCGCGCGCTCGGCTTCTTCGGCCCGCGCGGTGGCTTCTTCCAGCGAGTCCGACAGCCGCTCGATCTCCTCCGCGGTGTCGTTGACCTTGCCGCGCAACGACTCGACCTGCCCGGACATCCGGGCGGCACCTTCGCGGCGGTCGGCGATCGCCCGCACCGCGGCCAGGTGCGCGTGCTCGGCCTGCTTCAGCGCGGATTCCAGCTCCGACCGGCGCTGAACCACCTCGTGGAGCGCCTCGCGGGCCTCTTCGACCTGCTCGCGAAGTTCGATCTCCTGCTCGGCGGCCTCTTCGGCCTCGGCGTCGAGCTGGTCCGGGTCGCGGCCCGGGCGATGCTCCTCGGTCTGGGCGGTGAGGTGCCGGTGGCGTTCGGCGGCCAGCCGCAGCGTGCCGTGCAAGCGTTCTTCCAGCGCGGACAGCCGGTACCAGGTCTCCTGCGCGCGGGACAACCGCGGCGCGTCGGCGGCGACGTGCTCTTCGAGGTTCTTCTCCTCGGACTGCGCGAACTGCAGCGCGCGCTCGACCTCGGTGCGCTTGGCCCGCGCGGCTTCCTGGTCTGCCTCGTCGCGGGCCAGGTCGGCGCGGGCGGTGACCAGGTCATCGGCTATGAGGCGCAGCCGGGCGTCCCGCAGGTCGGCCTGCACTGTCTGCGCCTTGCGCGCGATCTCGGCCTGCTTGCCGAGCGGCTTGAGCTGGCGGCGCAGCTCGCTGGTCAGGTCGGTCAACCGGGTCAGGTTGGCCTGCATCGCGTCGAGCTTGCGCAGCGCTTTCTCTTTGCGCTTGCGGTGTTTCAGCACGCCCGCGGCCTCTTCGATGAGCCTGCGGTGCTCGTCGGGCTTGGCCTGCAGGATCGTGGAAAGCTGGCCCTGCCCGACGATGACGTGCATCTCGCGGCCGATGCCGGAGTCCGACAGCAGTTCCTGAACGTCCATCAGCCGGCACGAGTTGCCGTTGATCTCGTACTCGCTAGCGCCGTCGCGGAACATCCGGCGGGTAATGGACACCTCGGTGTACTCGATGGGCAGCGCGCCATCGGAGTTGTCGATGGTCAGCGTGACCTCGGCGCGCCCCAGCGGGGCGCGACCCGTGGTGCCCGCGAAGATCACGTCCTCCATCTTGCCGCCGCGCAGCGCCTTCGCACCCTGCTCGCCCATCACCCAGGTCAGCGCGTCGAGCACGTTAGATTTGCCCGAGCCGTTCGGGCCGACGACGCAGGTGATGCCGGGTTCGAAGCGCAGCGTGGTGGCCGAGGCGAAGGACTTGAACCCCTTCAGCGTCAGACTCTTCAGGTGCACGGCTGCGATCGACCTTCCCGTGGTTCCTCTGGTTGACCGGCGGTCACATCCGGCGAGCCTACCGCTGCGGCCGTCCGCAACTGCGCAGAACCGCTGGTAAGGGCGATTTCGCTCGCACGACGACGAACCGGAGATCAACAACCTGCATCGCTACCGTTTCAGCTGGCCAGCTGCCGCGAGTACGTTGCGCTGCTGCGGCAGCGCGACGTACTCACGGGTCCCGACCAGGCCAAACCGGTTTTCGGCGCGTTTCCATTAGCGCTCCAAGAAACCGGTCAAGCCGCCCTTGGGCTGCGACCACTGCTCCGCGACGTGGTCGACGTGGCCCGGGGTTTCGCCGGAACGCAGCGCGGCCAACAGCTTCTCGCAAGCCTCCCGAGGGCCTTCGGCGACCACCTCGACGCGGTTCGCGGGCCGGTTCGTGGCGCTGCCGACCAGGCCGAGCTCCAGCGCCCGGGAACGCGTCCACCAGCGGAAGCCGACGCCCTGCACCCGCCCGTGCACCCATGCGGTCAGTCGTGCCTGTTGCGAATACGTCACGCCGGGCATGATGCCGCACCGCCGCTGCGCGCGCGGCCTTGGCTTGCGCCGATCACCACGGCCGCTCCGGGCGCCGGTATGATCCGCCCGATTCGTGGTGGGGCCGGGTGTCCTGGGCGTCCGCGCAGACCGCCCGACGAGCCGACGAGTGGGGACCAATGGACCCGATGTTGCCGGAAGACCCGGACGCCCGGCCGAAGCGCCTGGTGATGCTGGCCGCATCGGGCATCGCCGTGGCCACGTCGCGACGACCGCCGCGATGGTCGCCGGCGCACAGCAGCACGACGCGGCGACGCCGGACTTCACGCTGAAGCCGACCGCCACGTCCCGGCCGGCCTCGACGTTCTCCACGCCGTCGTCGTTGCTGCCTCCGCCGCCGATGAGCAGCGAAACCCCGAATATCTCGACGACCTTCAGCAGGTCGACGTCGTCGGCCTCGACGAGCAGCGAAACGCTCACGGAGATCCTGCCTCCGATGCCGCCGGAGCAGCCCCCGACCCACACGCCGCCGCGGCCGACGACGACCACCACGACATTCACGACCACGACGACCACCACCAAAACGACCACGACCACCACAACGACCACGGAGCCGACCGACTCAGAGACCTCCGGCGGTGATGACTGATGACGTTGGCCGTGCATGCCTGCCAGTCGCTGTGCTCGTGGCACCAGACTCCCAAGCAGCTCAACGGGTTTCCGCTGCTGGCCTGCCGCGGCTGCGGGTCGCAGTGGATCCGCAGTGAGCCGTGGACGCCCATCGACCACACCGGCCGGATCCCCGACGACGTTCGTGCGGAGCTCGCCGAGCGCTGACGCCGCGCACCCACTCGCGCACCCATCGTGACGGTACCGAGCTAGTAAATGTCCTGTGTTGGCCGTAACCCCAGCGCACGGGCGAGGGCAAGCGATGGGCGAGGCGTCGGCGGTAAACGCGGCCGGAAGCAGCAGCGCCCTGATCCCGCGACGGCCCGATCCCGCGACGGCCCGGTCACCGAGTTCGCGGTCCGGTTGTGCGAGCTGAAGGTAGCCGCGGGCGATCCGTCCTACGACGGGGACCCCATTCTTGAAATGGCTATTCAGTTTCGCGTGGGGAAATCAACGCGGGTCGCCGACGACGACGAGATCGGCACGATCCCGACTCGCCGCGACAACAGCGGCATTCCGCTCGTCGCTGCGGTAAACCCATTTCGCGGCTTCGTCGGGAGTGCGCCCGTAACTGATGTGCCGCGCAATGAGCCGTTGCACCCGAACATCGTCATCGGGCGCGAGGAACCAGGCTTCGTCGAGCAATTCCCGAACCGCCGACCACGGCGGCGCGTCCAGCAGCAGGTAGTTCCCTTCGGTGATCACCAGTGGAACATCGGGCTCGACGGCAATGGCGCCGGCATAGGATTCCTCGATCTCCCGGTGGAATTCGGGCGCGTAAACGGTATCCGGCCCGCATTCCCGAATCCGCCGCAGCAAAGCGACGTACCCGGCGGCGTCGAAGGTGTCGGGAGCGCCTTTCCGATCTGCCCGCCGGAGCCGCCGCAACTGGGCGTCGGCCAGGTGGAACCCGTCCATCGGCACCAGGACGGCCGAGCTGCCGAGCTCCTGCAGAACCCGCTCAGCAACGGTCCCCTTGCCAGCCCCGGGAGCACCGGAGATTCCCAAGATCCGCCGCTGCCCGCTACGGGTCAACTCCCGAGCCCGCTTGACCAACTCCACGTACCCGACCAACCCACACCTCCGCGCGAAACGCCCGCGAGTGCTTTAGGACGCTCTGCCCCTAACCGTACTCATCGCAGCTGACCAGCGGAAAGAGGTTCAGTCCGACCACAGTTCGGCGAGCAGTTCCCTGGCGTACGCCGCGATCCTCGCGTTGTCCGCCGGGGCTATCGTGCTCCAGCATCGACCGTCCCCGCTCGCGCGGACCACGTGGCTGTAGCGGCCCTTGTCCGTGTCGTGGAACGCCACGACCCTGCTGGCCCGCTCGGGTTTGCCGCCTCGGTCGGGGCAGGCCTCAACGCCGAACTGGCCCCGGATCCCCATGCCGTCCGCCATGTTCGCGACGTCGGCGGCGTCATCCGGGGCGATGCCCAGGGCTCGGAGCTCGTCGGTGAACAGCAGCGGGTTGTTCGGGCCCGCGTAGTCGCTTGCCTCGCGGAGGATGTCGTTGGGCAGGCTCACCGCGCGGCCCGGACCGGGCGGCATGTCGCCCGCCACCGACACCGCCGCCTCCGGCAGCGAACCCCCGCGGATCGGGGTGAGCTCGACGATGTCACCGTCCACAATGGTCAGCAGGCCCGCCGCGCCGTTAGCCGAGGCCAGGGCGCGGATGGGCCGGTCGGCCCAGATCCGCACGTCGATGCTGCGCTGCGGCCGGTCCAACAGGCCGAGCAGGTCGCCGAGGTCGACGTCGACGCGGTCGCGCTTGCCCTCGGCGAGGCGGCGATGGCGAAGCCCGGCCCACACGTCCGCGACGAGCTGGGCGCGCTCCGCGTACGTCGCTCCCGGGCTCGGCACGTTGAGGATGATGTGCCGGCGCTCCGTGAGTTTCTCCGCCTCGCAGACCACATCGAATTCCAATGCGGACAGCACTATCGGATCGGCTTCAGCTCCAGGGCGCAACGTCAGTCCCGCTTCTTCGATTCGTCGTCGGGTTCCTCGTCGGCTTCGGCGTCGGACTCGAAGTGCCCCAGCACCGGAGGGGCGACCAGCCTCTCGTCGTCGAACGGGGTTTCCTCGGCGACGTACTTGTTCTCGTGCTCCTCGTCCTCGCTGCGCTTCTCGCCGCGGGTCGCCGCCGGACCCATCATCGAACCGGCCGCCGGACGGCTGCCCGGGGTGTTGCCCGCGGCCCGCCCGGCCACCGTGTCACCAGGACCGCCGCCGATGCCGGACGAACCTCCTCGACCCATCCCTTCGACCGCGCCGCCGCGCACGGTTGCGCCGCCGGCGCCCGCCGCCGCCGGGGCACGGCCACCGAGCATCCGGCTCGCCGCGTAGGCGCCGATACCGGCGACCACCGCGCCACCACCAGCGATGCCCAGCACCGTGGCGGGGTTGATGCCGTCGCTCGTCCCGGCGGCCTCCGGCGTCTGGTCCGCCTCACCACCGGGTTCGCGCTCGTCCGAGTGCCGTCCGCTGCCGCTGCGGTCGCCGGGCACCGGCGGAGCCATGCGGTCGCCGCGCGGGGTTCCGCCGCCGACATTGCCACCACCGACGTTTCCACCGCCCACGACCCCGCCCAGCACGCCGGCATCGCTCGCGCCACCGCCGTAGTAGCCGCTGACCGAACCCACGCCCGCGCCAATGCCCGACATGCCCGTCCCGGACGCCGACTGCGCCGACACCGTGGCCGGCGGCATCTCGGGCAACGGCTGGTAGGAATCGGCCTGGCTGACGGAGGTGTTGCGGTAGGAATTGAGAGCCGCCTGCGCGGCCTGCTTCTGGGCCTCGATCTGCTTGGCCTCTTTGTCGTAGTCGCTCTCGTAGCCGAAGGCGCCCCCGGCCCATTCGATCGCGTTCTCCGACTGCTTGTGCTTGAGCTCGTCGTTGTTCGGCAGCCCGTTGCGCGCCGATTCGTAACCCCGCCCCTGCGCGTCGACGCTTTCCGCCGAAGCCTTCAGGGGATCCGGGGCGTCGGCCATGAAGACGGATTGCTGCTGCGTCGCGGCCGCCGCGAGGCTCCCGGCGTTGCCCTCCCAAGCGATCTGCAGCTTGCCGAGCTCGCGGCGCAGCGTCTCGTCGAGATCGACGACCACCTGCACGCACTCGTCCAGCGCCCGCACCGCGCCCTGCATCGACTCCGCGCCGCGCCCCTGCTTGATCTGCATGATCCATTCCTGGAGCTGGGGGATGTCCATCCCCTCGAACCGGATATCGCGGATCGGATCGATGCTGGTCACGACTTCCCCCTAGCTACCCTGCAAGGTCGTCACGGCCGCCTCCGCGGCCTGCTTCGCCCGCTCGCACATCTGCTCGCCGTTCATGCCGCCGGGGGTGGTTAGGCTCAGGTCCACGTAGAGCGTCTGCCCTTCGGCGGCGTCGACGAACACCGCACAGCCGAGGCTCTCGGCACCCGGAACCTGCCCTTGCACGGCGCCGAAGCCGTTGACCTCATAGGTCGTCGCGGTCTTCGCCTTCACCGCCGCAATTTTCTTCGCGAAATCGTCCAAGCCTTCGGGCACAACCCGAAACGAGATCCCGAACTGAGCCTTTCCTGCGGCACCGGCGAAAGAACATCCATTGTAGTTGTTCCCGTTTTTGACCACCGGGCGGCCACCACCCACCTGGAGCGGCGCCTTCTGCTCAGGGGACAGCCAAGTGCAGATCTCCGCATCCTGCTTACCCGCAATCGCTAGGTCTTTGGGGCGCTGCGGAAGGTCCAGCGAAGAAGACGGCGCTGCCGCCGAAGCGGGAGCTGGACTCGGCGGTTCCGGGTCCGGGCCGTTCACCGTGCAACCAGCAAGGGTGAAGACGGCAGCCAACCCGATCAAGCCATGCGCGAAGCGCAACCGCACGAGACTCCCCTCACACCTGGTTCTGCTGCAGCTGGAACGATGCAACGATCTCATCTTCTGTGAAGCCGTACTGCTTGGCTGCCTCTTCGAGTTGTCTTCCCAGTTCAAAGACGTTGTCCACGTACTGCATGAGACGCGTGTAGTGAGAGTCTGGGTTTCCCAGCAGGTTCGCCGTCCAGACAGCGGCAGCGGTCGCGCTGATCTCATCGTCGGCGGGAGCGCCTACAGCCAAGTTGTGTGCGAGGCTGAACAGCTTGAACTGCGCGTCCTCAGCCGCCGAGAGGATGATTTTGCGCACCCCAAGGACGTTGTCCTTGTTGACAGTGATGGTTTGACCGACGCCGCCGGGAACCGGAGGCGGAGGTGGTGCTGGCGTCGTCATCGCGGGAAACCCCCAGGTCGCGGCGTCTGATCACCCGGTCGAAAGCCGACCCTAGCAGCGCGCCTTCCCGCCACGCACCAACTCTTGAAAACTTCACACCAACCCAACGCGCCTATGCGGTGCAAAAGCCCTGGCAGCGTCATAGGTACTGCATCAGTACGCTGGCTTCATCTGCGAAGTCGCGCCAGGTCTGCCAGTCTCCGGGGAAGTGCGGGTTCCTGGTCCGCAACCAGCTTCGCTGCTCCGCGTTCCGGGCGATGCCGAGAAGCTCCACGCCGCCTCTTCGGCACCCGGTAGAAGTTAAGCAGCTTCTCCAGGTCATCCTGGTAGACGCCGATCCCGCCGCTTCCAACCGGCAGATCTTGCTCCCGGACATGCCAACGGCCTTGGCCACCTCGATCGAGCCGAAGCCGCCGTCGATTCTGAGCCTCCGCAAGGTATGCGCCAACCGCCGAGAGCGAGCGGAGGGTCCAGCATATCGAGCCATCAAGAGAATCCTTTCGTCATCTTGCTGGAAGATTGCCACGGATTCATTGCAATGCCGATCCAAAAACGTGTAACTGTCCCAAAAAAGCGATGCTGCGTTTGCGAGAACCGTCCACATAGGCCACCGACATCGCGAGGTGGAGATGGCAGCTGGCGCTGGGGAGTCTCCGGTCCAGGAGTCGCATCCGAAGCGTGAGTGGTTGTTGCGGTGCCGGGATTCGACGGCGATCTCGCGGTGTGCTCGATCGGCGTCGGGGCGGCGAGTTGGAGGTGTGCGGGCCGGACGACTTGGAGCCCTTCCGCCTGCACCCGTGGGAGGTAGCTGCGTTGCGGCGCGCCTTCGACGAGGCCATCGCCCAGGTCGAAGCCGACCTCGCGGCCCGCCGACCAGGCACTCACGACCACTTACCGCCGAAGGAAGCAACCCGGAGTGTGACCTTCTCGACACAGTACGTGATAATCATGTGTCCCACGGTGACGTGTCCGCTTGGTACCGTTCCGCCCCGTTGATTCCATGATCCACGTTGGGGAGGCGTGGCTCCATGACGCTTGTTCAAAGTCGTCCTGGTGCGGGTTTTCCGCGCCAGGGCGTAATTCGGCTCACCGGCTCGATCTTCGACGAGCCGGAATCGGCCGCCGAACTGCTCGATGCCCTGCGCCTGTTCCGCGCCGACCAGGCGACCATCAAACAGCTCGCCGCCGCCTTGCGCGGCACCGCAGTGCACGTCGCGGTGTCCGTTGAGGACGGTGGTTTCGCGCTGCCGACCGGGCGCCACGGCGAGCTGTCCTGGCTCGGGGTGTTCACCTCGCTTGGCCGGATGGCCACGTTCTACCGCGCCGCCGGTCGCGGCGCCGACACCGTGCGCTACGGCGAGTTGACCGGTGCCGAACTCATCGACGAGTGCCTTCCGGCCCTGCCCAGCGGTACTGGCCTGGTCCTCGATCCGGGCAGCGAACACGGCACGGCGCTCGCGCCGGTCCGCGGACTCGTGTCCGATGAAATCGCACTCAGCGAAGGCGGAAAGTGATGGCGCGCAACGGTTTCACCGTAGACGTGGGTGCCCTTGAGAGCGCCGAATCGGGCATCCGGGACGCCGTGAACGAACTCGGCGAGATGGCCGGCTGCGGCGGCGCCGGTGCAGGCGAACAGGGCATGGGCCTGAAGCAGAAGATGTTGGATTCGCTCCCGCACGTGGGGCCCGGCACGCTCGGTGCCGCACTGATGAGCTTCGGCGACGCCTGGGAGTTCGGCATCCGATACCTGGTCGAGGACGGAAACGCCGCCGTGGATGCGCTCGGCGAGGCACGCGCCGCCTACCAGCAGATGGATGCCGAGGCTCAGCAGAAGCTCGTCGAAACCTTGCGAGAGGGCTGATGGTCAGCAACAGCACCACCTTCGAGCAGGACGTCGCCGAGGCCCGGCACGAACTGCACAAGCTCGGGCAGCTGACCGGAATCGGTCCGCAGGAGGTCATCCCAGGCGATCCGGTCACCGTCGGCGAGATCGGCGAGCACCTGACCAAGCTCGGCGGCGCCTTCGAACGCGCTGGTCAGGGCATAAAGTCGATCGACTCCGGCGGCTGGACCGGCCAGGCCGGCGACGCTTTCCGGGCGAACTACCTCGACAAGGCCCCAGCCGAGTGGTTGGCGGCGGCCGACGCGTTCGCAGACGCGGGCAAGGCCGTACTCGACTACCAGAGGGTCCTCGCCGGGGAGAAGGAGAAGGCCGCGCGGGCCAAGGAAGAGCTCGACCGCGCGAACGAGGCGTCCCTGGCGGCCGCGAAGCAGCACAACGCGGCGGTCAAGGCGTACGAATCCGGGAGTTCGGACGTCGCACCGAGGGCGTTCGTAGACCCCAACGCCGAGGTTCGGGCCCGCGCCGAGGCACAGATCGCCGCGGCCAAAGCGGCCGTGCAGGCGGCGGACGAGCAGGCCACGAAGATCGTCCTGGAAGCGGCCCAATCCGCGCCCGCAAAGCCGAGCAAGCTCGCGCAGCTCGGCGCCAACATCGCCGATGTGGGCCAACTGTTCGGCGGTGCCATCTACGACTTCGGCGCGGGTGCCGTCGAGGGCGTCGTAGGCGTGGGAGCTGGCCTGTGGGGACTCGGAGAAGCCGCCCTCTACAGCCAGCCCGGCATGTGGGGCATAGACCCCGAAGGCAAGGCGGCGTTCGACGAGGCAGCCTCGACCACGATCATGTCCATCACCGAAAACCCCTACCAAGCGGTCAAGACCGTCGTCGACGTGGACGGCTGGAAGCAGAACCCGGCGAAGGCCCTCGGCTCGATGGCCCCGGACGCGGTCGCCTCGGCCTTCGGCGGCGCGGGCGTGGCCACCAGGGCGACCAAGATCGGCAGCAAGATCGCCGATGGCCTCGGTGACCTGGGCAAAGCCAACGACGTGGCCAAGACGGCGGACCGCCTCGGCGACGCCGGCCGCCACGCCCCGGAATCTCCGAGCAACACCCCGCCGTGGGGCGACTACGACTCGCTGCCCCCGGAACGGCCCTTCCACGACGCCCCGTCGAACCCGTACGACAACTACGACCCGAGGCTCGACCCCGACGCCGACAAGCCCTTCGGCCCGCAGGGCAGCCAACCCGAACCCCCGCCGGAACCGTCCTACCGCCCTGGCACGGACACGCCAGGCCGCCCGAGTCCCGACTGGGACGACTACGACACACCCGACAGCTGGATGGACGACGGGCACCGGCCCGATCCGCGCGATGCCCCGGATCTCCATCCCCACGAGCCGGAGGCTCCGCAACATCCGGAACCGCCCTACGATCCGATACCTCGCACCGAGGCAGACCTCCTGCAAGAACTGCGATCCATCGAAGACGTCAAGGAGAAGCTCTCCCAAGCCCTGGAGCAGGGTCCTCCGCCGGCGAGGGCCGCTGAGATCCGCAGCGAGATATCCGGGCTCGTTGAACGCGAAAAACTGCTCCGCAGCAAGCTCTGACCGATCGAACGTCCAAGAGGAGAAGGCATGCAACCGACACCGCAGGGGGGAGCTCCGGTATCACGAATGGTCCGGGTGTGGACCAAGCATCCCGAGACCGGTGAGGCAGGTGCGCTGGAGGCGCGGGTGACCTGGCAGGTGATCGGCGATGACGTGCAGGTCTGGGTCACCGTAGGTGCCAACACCTACACCGAAACGAGCGCGAACCTCTTCTACGCGCTGTTCATGGTGCGGCTCAACCACCTGGAACCGAACTGGATCATGCTTCTCATCCAGGGATGCCGCTACGACGTCTGGTCCCCGAATGCCCTCGATCCCCGGTACTTCCCCGGAGATCGAGGAGTGGTCGAACTTCCGGGGCGGGGCGTCGTCGAAACCGTGGACCTTCTCGCGCCTGCGATGGACGACACCTACAAGGTCGTCCGCTCCGACGAGCAGATGAGGCACCACAGCCAGGCCGTCAGCCACTAGCGCCATCGGCCGACGTTGAACCAGTGGTGAACAGCGGGTGATCGAGCCCTTCGGGGCTCGATTCCGCGCTTATCCGGCAAGGACAGCGACCTCGCGTACGCCACAGGCGCAGACCACGCAGTAAGTGCAAGCGCGAAGCTCACGGTTCGAAGCGGTAGCCCATGCCTGCTTCCGTGATCAGGTGGCGGGGGTGGCTGGGATCCAGTTCCAGCTTGCGGCGGAGTTGGGCCAGGTAGACGCGCAGGTAGTGGGTTTCGTTCGCGTACTGGGGGCCCCAGACCTCCTTGAGGAGCTGCTTCTGCGCCACCAGGCGGCCCTGGTTGCGGGCCAGGACCTCCAGCATTCCCCACTCCGTCGGCGTCAGGTGGACCTCCACCCCCTCGCGCAGGACCTTCTTCGCCGACAGGTCCACAGTGAACGTCGCCGTCTCAACCACCGGTTGGTCGGCGGCTTCGCTGGTGTTCGCGCGCCGGACCGCCGCGCGCAGGCGGGCCAGCAGCTCGTCCATGCCGAACGGTTTCGTGACGTAGTCGTCCGCACCCGCGTCGAGGGCCTGCACCTTGTCGGCGGAGTCAGTGCGCGCCGACAGCACGATGATCGGCACCGTCGTCCAGCCGCGCAGGCCCGCGATCACCTCGCTGCCGTCCATGTCCGGCAGCCCGAGGTCGAGCACCACCACGTCGGGTTTGCCGTCGATGGCCACGCGCAGTGCGGACGAGCCATCCACGGCCGTCAGCACCTCGTTACCGCGCGCCGTCAGGTTGATCCGCAATGCGCGCAGCAGCTGCGGCTCGTCGTCGACAACCAGCACCCTCGTCATCGTTTCCCCTGCCCATTCGCGGTGACCGCCGATAGTGAGAGCACGATCGTCAGCCCGCCACCGGGGGTGTCCTCGGCGCGTATCGTGCCGTGCATTGCCGTCATGAAACCTTGTGCCACGCTCAACCCGAGCCCGACGCCGGCGACCCCGGTGTCACCGCGCTCGCCGCGCTCGCCGAGCCGCTCGAACGGCGCGAACACAGCGTCGGCGGCGTCCTTCGGCAGCCCCGGTCCGTGGTCGACCACGCGCAGCTCGACCCGCGCCGCATGCTCGCTGGCCCGCACACTGATCCTTGCCCCGTCGGGCCGCCCGTACTTCAGCGCGTTCTGCACGACGTTGGCCACCACGCGTTCCAGCAGCCCGGTGTCGGCGAGTACCGGCGGCAGGCTCTCGTCGATGTCGACGTCGATGTGCGCTCGCCCGTCCAGCCCGGCCAGCGCACGCGCCACCACTTCGTAATAGCTCACCGGGCGCAGCCTCGGCGCGATCGCGCCGGTCGCCAGCCGGGAGGAGTCCAACAGGTTGTCCACCAGCTCGGTCAGCCGGTCCGCGGATTCCTCCACCCCGCCGAGGAGCTCCGCGGTGTCCTCTTCGGACAGCTGTAGGTCGGGGGCGCGCAGGCTGCTCACCGAGGCCTTGATGGATGCCAGCGGGGTGCGCAGGTCGTGGCCGACCGCCGACAGCAGAGCCGTGCGCAGCTGGGTCGCGTCCGCGCGGCGCTGGGCATCCTGCGCGTCCGCGGCCATCCGCTGCTGGCGCAGCGCGACCAGCGCCTGCCCGGCCGCGCCTTCCAGGACCGTGCGATCGGCCGCCGGCAGAGGTCTGCGGCCGGGCCGTTTGAGCACCAGGTGCACGTCGGGGTTGACCTCGATATCCACGTCGGACTGCTCGGGTTTCGTGCAGGGTTGCGTGCCCGTGGAGGCCGCCACCTGCCAGCCGTCCATGGTGCGCTCCAGCAGCGCCGCCGAGGTCAGGCCGAAGTTCTCCACCACCTTCTCCAGCAGCCGCGCCAGCGGATCGGGGTGGGTTAGCACGGTGCGGGCATAGGAGGTCAGCAGCGCTGCTTCGGTGCGCGCATTGGTGGCCTGCTCTGCCAACCTCGCCGCCCGGTCGACCATGAACGCGACCAGCATGCCGACGATCATCATCGTGATCACCGTCACGAGGTTCTGCGGCTCGGCCACGGTCAACGTGTAAAACGGCGGGGTCAGGAAGAAGTTCAGCAGCCCGCCGGAGAGCAGCGCGGCGACGATCGCCGGTGCCATCCCGCCGACGAGTGCGACGACGACGGTGACCAGGAAATAGCCAACGACATCCGTGGACAGCGCGACGTCGCCGAAGTAGTAGGCCACCGCAGTGACCGCGCTCGGCAGCAGCACCGACAGCACCCAGCCCCACAGCTGACGCGCCGACGACAGCGGATTCCGCGGGATCGTCTTGAGGAAACGCCGCCCACCGGCCTCGGGGTGGGTGACCATGTGCACGTCGATCGCGTCGGACTTCTGCACCGTGACGGCCCCGATGCCCTCGGCGAACAGCCGGGCCCAGCGGGAGCGCCGCGAGGTGCCGATCACCAGCTGCGTGGCGTCCGCGGCGCGCGCGAACTCCAGCAGCGCCTCGGACACGTCGTCGCCGACGACGGTGTGGAAACTGGCGCCGACGGCGTCGGCCAGCTTCCGGGCGCGGGCGATGCCGCTCGGCGACGCCCCCACGAGCCCATCGCCGCGCAACACGTGCACGACCTGCAGTTCCGCGCCCGCACGGGCCGCGATCCGGCGGGCCCGGCGGATCAGCGTCTCGCTCTCGCTGCCCCCGGTGACGGCGACCACGACCCGTTCACGGGCTTCCCAGGTGGCTGTGATCTTCTTCTCCGCGCGGTAGCGGCGCAACGCCACATCGACCTGGTCCGCCAACCACAGGAGCGCGAGCTCGCGCAGCGCCGTCAGGTTGCCGGTGCGGAAATAGTTGCCCAGCGCGGCGTCGACCTTGTCCGCCGCGTAGACGTTGCCGTGCGCCATGCGGCGGCGCAGTGCTTCCGGAGTGATGTCGGCGAGTTCGATCTGCCCGGCGCGGCGCACCACCTCGTCCGGCACGGTTTCCTGCTGCCGCACACCGGTGATCGTCTCCACCACGTCGTTGAGGCTCTCGAGGTGCTGCACGTTCACGGTGGACAGCACGTTGATCCCGGCGTCGAGCAGCTCGTCGATGTCCTGCCAGCGCTTCTCGTTGCGGGAACCGGGGACGTTGGTGTGCGCGAGCTCGTCGACGACGGCCACCTCCGGTTTCCGGACCAGCAGCGCGTCGAGGTCCATCTCGGTCAGTTCGACCCCGCGGTGGCTGACGCGCCGCCGCAGCACGACCTCCAAACCGTCGAGCAGCGCCGCGGTCTTGGCACGGCCGTGGTCCTCCACGAAGCCGACCACGACGTCCGTGCCGCGCTCCAGGCGTCGGTGCGCCTCGTTGAGCATCGCGTAGGTCTTGCCGACCCCCGGTGCCGCACCGAGGTAGATCCGCAGCTCGCCGCGCCGTCGTCCCTTCTCCACCACGCTTCCAGTCTCCTACGACCCGCTGTTATTAGCGGTTGTCCCCGCCCAGTGGCAGCCGTCGACCCGTGAGCACTTTCGGGCGTTATCGCACCCGAACGTGCTCACGGGCCCTGGCCAGGAAATTTACCCCGCCGGCCGCACCCTGCCCCGGTTGACGGCGACGTTGAGGGTTGTCACGTTCACCACGCGCTCGGCAACCACCCCACCGCTGGTGTGCTCGGCGACCAGTCTCCGGATCTCGTCCAACGAGAGGCCGGTGACGCGCGCGACCCGGGGCGCCTGCAGCTCCGCGTAGGCCGGGCTGATGTCCGGGTCGACGCCGCTGGCCGACGCCGTGACCGCGTCGGTGGGCACCTGCTCCGGCCGGACGTCCTCGCGAGCGGCGATCGCACCGCGCCGCTCCTGCACGGCCGCCAGCAGGTCCTCGCTGTCTCCGCCGTAGTTGGAGCCGCCGGTGCTGGCCGGGTCGCCGGGGCCGAGGTTGCCTTCGGCGGAAGCCGCCGGGCGGGTGTGGAAGTACGGATCGTTGGCCGGGTCGGCCGGGACCGGGTCGATGCCGATCAGCGACGAGCCGACGGCGCGGCCGTCCACCACGATCTGCGAGCCCTCGGCGTTGGCCTGCAGGCCGGGGATCCTGCTGATGCCCCAGATCGCCAGCGGATAGGCAATGCCGAGCACTGCCGTCGCCACCAGTAGCAGCCGCAGCCCCGCAAGTGTCTGGCGCAGCAGGGTGTTGTTCATCAGTGCCTCTCCGGTTCAGTCGGTCAGGAGATCCGCAACTTCCATTGAATTTGCGAACCAATGGGATCTCGGCACGTCTGGGATCTCCTCAGCCGATACCTGGGATGAAGCGGATGACCAGGTCGATCAGCCAGATGCCGAGGAACGGAGTGACGATGCCGCCGAGGCCGTAGACCAGCAGATTGCGGCGCAGCAGCGCGATCGCCGTGGTCGGCCGGTAGCGGACCCCGCGCAGCGCCAGCGGGATCAGCGCGATGATGATCAGCGCGTTGAAGACCACCGCCGCCAGGATCGCCGAGGTCGGGGTGGCCAGCCGCATGATGTTCAGCGCGTCTAGCTGCGGGTAGATCGTCACGAACATCGCGGGCAGGATGGCGAAGTACTTCGCCAGGTCGTTGGCGATGCTGAAGGTGGTCAGCGCGCCGCGGGTGATCAGCAGCTGCTTGCCGATCTCGACGATCTCGATCAGCTTCGTCGGGTCGGAGTCGAGGTCGACCATGTTGCCGGCCTCTTTGGCCGCCGCGGTGCCGGTGTTCATCGCGACGCCGACGTCGGCCTGCGCGAGCGCGGGCGCGTCGTTGGTGCCGTCACCTGTCATCGCGACCAGTCGGCCGCCTTCCTGCTCGGCCTTGATCAGCGCCATCTTGTCTTCCGGCTTGGCCTCGGCGAGGTAGTCGTCGACGCCCGCCTCGGTGGCGATGGCCTTGGCGGTGAGTTCGTTGTCACCGGTGACCATCACGGTGCGGATGCCCATCGCGCGCAGCTCGGCGAACCGCTCCTTCATGCCCGGTTTGACCACATCGGAGAGTCGGATCACGCCGACCACGCGGGTGGTCCCGCCGCTGCGCTCGGCGACAACCAGCGGCGTGCCGCCCTGCGAGGCGATGTTGTCGGTCAGCTCCGCCACCTCGGATGAGATGCCGCCAGCCCATCCGCGCACCGCGCTGGTGGCGCCCTTGCGGATCTCGCGGCCGTCGATGTCGATGCCACTCATCCGGGTCTGCGCGGTGAAGGCGACCTCTTCGGCGTGCAGTTCCGGGCCCTGCGGCTTCGTCGCAAGCCCGTACTGCTCGGCGCAGTACGCCACGATGCTGGTGCCTTCGGGGGTCTGGTCGGCGAGGCTGGACAGCCGCGCCACCTCGGCCAGCTCGCCGAGCGTCACCTCGCCGACGGGCAGCAGTTCGGTGCAGCGCCGGTTGCCGAAGGTGATGGTGCCCGTCTTGTCCAGCAGCAGCGTGTCCACGTCCCCGGCGGCTTCCACGGCACGACCGGACTTGGCGAGCACGTTGCGCTGCACCAACCGGTCCATGCCCGCGATGCCGATCGCCGACAGCAACGCGCCGATCGTGGTCGGGATCAAGCAGACCAGCAGCGCGGTCAACGTGATCACCGACAGAAGCGAGCCGGAGTAGCCGGCCATCGGCTGCAGCGCGATCACCGCGAGCAGGAAGATGATCGTCAGCGTGGACAGCAGGATCGTCAGCGCGATCTCGTTCGGTGTCTTCTGCCGCTGCGCGCCCTCGACCAGCGCGATCATCCGGTCCACGAAGGTTTCGCCGGGTCTTGTGGTGATTTGCACGACGATCCGGTCGGACAGCACCGTGGTGCCGGCCGTGACCGCCGAGCGATCGCCGCCGGATTCCCGGATCACCGGGGCGGATTCGCCGGTGATCGCCGACTCGTCGACGGTTGCGATTCCTTCCACCACGTCACCGTCGCCGGGGATGACCTCGCCGGCCTCGACCAAGACACAGTCGCCGATACGCAGCGCCGTGCCCGGCACCTGCTCCTCGACGCCGTCGACCAGCCGCCGCGCGACAGCTTCGGTCTTGGTGCGGCGCAACGATTCCGCCTGCGCCCGCCCCCGGCCTTCGGCGACCGCTTCGGCGAGGTTGGCGAACAGTGCGGTGAACCACAGCCAGGCGGCCACCGCGATGCTGAACACGTTCGGATCGGTCACGGCCAGCACGGTGGTCAGCACCGAGCCCGCCCACACCACGAACATGACCGGGTTGGCCAGCTGGTGCTTGGGGTTGAGCTTGCGCAGCGCTTCCGGTAACGACGCCCACAGCTGGCGCGGGCTGAACGCGCCCGCGGGCATCTTCCGCGGCCCGGTTTTTGCTTGGGCCTGCTGGGGTTTCTCGAGGATGGTGGTCACTAGTGCACCCTCTTCCGTGCGAGCCCTTGGATGGGGCTTGTGGTAGGAACTAGGCGGAAGCCGGGGTGACGGCCTGTGGTGGTCGCCCTTCGAGGGCCTGTATGACACTGCCGCCCCCGGCTTCCCCGGAACCGCGGATTGATGACAGAGGGATGCGCCGTAGAGCGCCG